>CAZEOR010000222.1:0-5465 GCA_964513695.1 uncultured Thiobacillus sp. | reverse complement strand
CCAATCTGGTGCGTTCCAGTCTGATCCGGGGCATCCGCAACCGGATGGTTCCCGTCGGGCCCAGTCCTGGCGCGGACCGGATGGCCGCGGTAGCGGGCATCTTTATTGCATGGTCATGTCATTCTCGTGACCCGGAGCCCCGACCATGGATCTTTGCGACATTCCCGACGAGCGTACCGGTCTGGAAAAGGATTGGCTGAAACGCGCCTTCCTGGACAACCTGCTCTACGGCCAGGGCAAGTTCCCCACTCTCGCCACCAAGAACGATTACTACATGGCCCTGGCCTACACGGTGCGGGACCGCATGCTGGCGCGCTGGATCAGCACGGCCGAGACCTACACCCGCCTGGCTTCCCGCACCGTTGCCTATTTCTCCGCCGAGTTCCTGCTGGGCCCCCACCTGGGCAACAATCTGGTGAACCTGGGTATCGTGGAAACCGCGCGCCAGGCCATGCGCGAACTGGGCCTGACCTACGAGGAATTGCTCGGCCAGGAGGAGGAGCCGGGCCTGGGCAACGGCGGCCTGGGACGGCTCGCCGCCTGCTTCCTGGATTCCCTGGCCACCCTGGAGATTCCCGCCCTGGGCTACGGCATCCGCTACGAGTTCGGCATCTTCGCCCAGGACATCGTCGACGGGCAGCAGGTGGAGCTGACCGACAAGTGGCTGCGCTACGGCAACCCCTGGGAACTGGCCCGACCGGAATGGGCGGTGGAAGTGAAACTGGGTGGCCATACCTACCGCTTCACCGACGACAAGGGCCGCATCCGGCATCAATGGGTGCCCTCCTGGACGGTGATCGGCACCCCCTACGACACGCCCATCCTGGGCTACCGTAACCACACCGCCAACACCCTGCGCCTGTGGCGCGCCGAGGCGCCGGAATCCTTCGATCTGTCCACCTTCAACCGGGGCGACTACTGGGGCGCGGTGAACAAGAAGGTGATGTCGGAGAACATCACCAAGGTGCTCTACCCCAACGACGAGCAGATCCAGGGAAAGGAACTGCGCCTGCAACAGCAGTACTTCTTCGTCTCCTGCTCCCTCCAGGACATGCTGCGCATCATGGAGGTGCAGCACATTCCCCTGGAGAAGTTCCACGAGAAATTCGCCGTCCAGCTCAACGATACCCACCCGGCCGTGGCCATCGCCGAGCTCATGCGCCTGCTGGTGGACGAGAAGGGCATGGAGTGGGAAACCGCCTGGGAGGTCACGCGCAAGACCTTCTCCTACACCAACCACACCCTGCTGCCGGAAGCCCTGGAGCAATGGCCGGTAGCCTTGTTCTCCCGCATCCTGCCGCGCCACATGGAGATCGTCTACGAGATCAACGCCCGCTACCTGGACGAGGTGCGCATCCGCTTCCTGGGCGACCACGACCGGCTCGGCCGCCTGTCCCTCATCAACGAGCACGGCGAACGCTACGTGCGCATGGCCCACCTGGCCTGCGTCGGCAGCCATGCCATCAACGGCGTCGCCGCCCTGCACACCGAACTGCTCAAGGCCGACGTGCTCTCTGACTTCCACGCCCTGTGGCCGGAGAAGTTCAGCAACAAGACCAACGGCGTCACGCCCCGGCGCTGGATCGCCTTGTCCAATCCGCGCCTGTCCGGCCTCATCAGCAAGACCCTGGGCGAGGGCTGGATCCGGAATCTGGACGAGTTGAAGGGCCTGGAACCTCATGCCGAGGACAGCGCTTTCCGCGCCGAATGGCGCTACATCAAGCGCGCCGTGAAGGAGGATTTCGCCGGCTTCCTGCGCCGCCGCCTGGGGGTGGTGGTGGACCCGCAAAGCCTGTTCGACGTGCAGGTGAAGCGCATCCACGAATACAAGCGCCAGCACCTCAACGTGCTGCACATCATCGCCCTCTACCACCGCATCAAGACTGATTCCAACCTGGACTTGACGCCACGCACCTTCATCTTCGGCGGCAAGGCCGCCCCTGGCTACCACATGGCCAAACTGATGATCCGGCTCATCACCGCCGTCGGTGACGTGGTCAACAAGGATCCGGCAGTGCGTGACCGGCTCAAGGTGGTCTACCTGCCCAACTTCAACGTCACCAACGGCCAGCGCATTTACCCGGCCGCCGAACTCTCCGAGCAGATTTCCACCGCCGGCAAGGAAGCCTCCGGCACCGGTAACATGAAGTTCATGATGAACGGGGCGCTGACCATCGGCACCCTGGATGGCGCCAATGTGGAAATCCGCGAGGAGGCCGGCGCTGACAACTTTTTCCTGTTCGGCCTCAGTACCGAGGAAGTCCAGGAGATCAAGAGCGGCGGCTACCGTCCCATGGACTGCTACCACAACAACCCGGAACTCAAGGCGGTCATGGACCTGATCCGGGAGGGCTGTTTCTCACGGGGCGACCGGGATGTGTTCAAGCCCCTGGTAGACAACCTGCTCTACCACGACCCCTACATGCTGATGGCCGACTTCCGCTCCTACCTGGACTGCCAGGCTCACGTCAGCCAGTCTTACCGGGACAAGGAGCACTGGACGCGCATGTCGATCCTCAACGTGGCGCGCAGCGGAAAATTCTCCTCGGACCGCACGATCAAGGAATACTGCGACGAGATATGGAAGGTGAAACCTGTGAAGATCAGTTTGCTGGGGCGGAAGGAGTTTCAGGGTGGATTGGGGCAGTGATCCACTTCAGGCGGTGATTCCGTATGTGGCTGCCCCGGCAGGCTCCCTATTCTTGAAAGGTGGTAGTGGAGGTTTAACTACGCTCTTCAGCCCTGCTTTTGGATAACAGGCATTGTGTTAGCCCTGACGGCCACGCTTGCACAGCGAGATTCATTCTTCGTGTTGCGCGCGCCACCCCGCGTCAATGCGTCTGCGCCTTCTCGTAGATATCTTCCTCGAACTCCTTCAAGCCGTCCTTTGCTACGCCAATCTCCTCCAGGGCCTTGTCCTGGAAGGCCGGCCAGTCGTGATCGTCCTTCATGGCATAGACGTTGTAGATGTGAATGGCGGTTTGCAGGATGGCCACCAGGGTGGACGCCTTGTCGTTGACGTTGACCGGGTCGTGATGCCAGCGGACTGCATCGCACACGTAAGCAGGCAAGTGCCAGTGCTTGGCGGCTAGTTGCCCCACCACTGCATGGTCGGTGTTGTGGCGCTTGTCCTCATCCAATACGTTGGGCCAGATATAGCCGTTGGCGGTAATGAAGGGATATTCGTACTTATCGATGTGCTGCAACAGGATCGGCACGCCGCAGTCCACGAACAGGGCAGCAAGATGGGCATGCTCCGGGAACACGTTGCAGACCATGCGCTGACGCTGGGCGATGGCGGCGGCGTAGCCGGCGATCTCGTTGGCTCTTTCCCAAAACCAGGGATAAAACGGGGAGTCGCCGTAGATGGCTGCTTGAATGCTTAGGCCGCTGATCAGATCGGCAATCGTCTTGAGGCCCACGAGGGAAACAGCCTGGGCAACGGTTTCCGGCGGTCGGCGCAGGCCGTAAATGGGTTTTGCCAGGGTCTTGTAGAGGCTGGAGGTAATGCCGGCGTCTTTCTGCACCAACTCGGCAATGGTGTCGATTTCCGAGAACGGATCGTCCAGCGCCTTCTTGAGTTTGTCCACGAGGGGCGGCGGCGAAGGGATGCGAACCGCCATGCCTAGGTTGGGATCCTTGAATTCCTTGTGGGTTGCCATGTGGATGGACTTCGAAAATAGTAGATGGAGATAGGTTTTATCGGACAGTCGGGGAATTACTTGATGCCCACAAGCATCAAGGCTGGGCAGCCAGCCCTACGGTCAATTGCCCAATCAGGAACCTGAGCGCCGCCTCCATATTGTTATTGGCCGCCACGCTCAAGCCCGCGCCCAATTCAAATTCGTAAGCGCGGATGGCCAGCACGAAACTGGGTGGCGGCGGTCTGCCGAAGTGGCGGGCATAGGCCGCCAGCAAGGCGCTGGGAGATAGCGCGTGAGAGGTGAAGCTGTGGTCTTCCAGTGTGATGACAGGGCTGTAAGCGAACTGTCCGTCGCCGGTCAGGGAGGCATCGATGAAAATCACCTTCTCCCGGCCTTCCATGTCCAGGAGGTATTCCACCTGGAGTTGGAAGTCGGTGAGCAGTTCCACATCGGGCAGGTTCAGGGCTTCCAAACGCTCGATGGCCAGAGGCCCAACGGCATCGTCGCCCCGGCTGGGATTGCCGATGCCGATGACCAGGCGGCCGGCCCGGCCCTCCACCCGGCTCAACAGAAGCCCTGCATGTCCCGGGTGACGGCGTCCAGGCGCCCGCCTTCGGCATCCAGCAGTTCCACTTCCAGGGGCATCTTGCCCAGGGCGTGGGTGGCGCAGGACAGGCAGGGGTCGAAGGCGCGTACGGCGACCTCGATGTGGTTGAGCAGGCCCTCGCTGAGCTTGTGGCCGTCCAGGTGCTGGCGCGCCACCTGGCGGATGGCCTCGTTCATGGCCTGGTTGTTGTGGGTGGTGGAGACGATGAGGTTGGCGCGCACCACCAGGTCGTTCTCGTCCACCCGGTAGTGGTGGATCAGGGTGCCGCGCGGCGCCTCGATCATGCCCACGCCCCGCTCCCGGCGCTCGCCGGTGACCACCAAGTCGGTGCCCAGCAGATCGTCGTCGTGGAGCAGTTCCTTGATCATCTCGGCGGCGTGCAACATCTCGATCATGCGCGCCCAGTGGTAGCCCAGGGTGGCGCCCGTCGCGCTGCCGCCGTCGAAGGCCATGAAGTCGCGCCTTTCGTGGTCGGCGAAGGGGGTGGGGATGAAATCGCACTGGGTCACCCGGGTGAGTGGCCCGACCCGGTACCAGCCGTCCTCCGGCCCCAGTTCCCGGAAGAAGGGGAACTTCATGTAGGACCAGGACTTCACCTGCTCGTGGATGTGCTCCCAGTAGTGGCTGTATTCCACGTGGTCGAACAGGGTCTTGCCGTCCATGTCCCGGGCGCGCAGGCCGCCGTGGTAGAGGTCCATGGCGCCATCGGCGCGGACCAGACTCAGGTTGTGGGCGCGGAAGCGGCCGAAGCTGTTGTACAGGTCCAGGTTCTGCTGGAACAGACGCGCCGCCAGATGCACCGCGTCCCGGCTCCAGCCGATGATCTGGTAGATGTCCTTGAGTAGGAAATCCCGCTCCTCCTTGCTCAGATTCTTGTTGACGCCGCCGGGGATGGCGCTGGTGCCGTGCACCCGCTTGCCGGCGGTGATGCGGATGACTTCTTGGCCGAACTTGCGCAGCAGCACCCCCTGTTTCGCGATGTCCGGATACTCGGCGGCGACGCCGACGATGTTGCGTTTGGCCATGTCGGAATCGAAGCCGAACAGCAGGTCTGGCGAGGACAGGTGGAAGAAGTGCAGGGCATGGGATTGCAGGATCTGGCCGTAATGCATGAGCCGGCGCAGCTTCTCCGCCGTGGGTGTGAGGTGGTCGACGCCGACGATCTGGTCCATAGCCTTGGACGCGGCCAGGTGGTGGGACACCGGGCAGATGCC
>CAZEOR010000221.1:0-5490 GCA_964513695.1 uncultured Thiobacillus sp. | reverse complement strand
GCCACCCTGTTCGATGAAAGTGGCCTGGTGCTGACTGGCCCCAACGATAAGTTAGGCGAATTGCTTGCGGCCAGGCGCTGGCATGATGCCTTCGTCGAACATCGCGCGGCATGGCGCCATGTTCGAGCCCATGTCATCGGCCATGCCGTACTGGAGAAACTGCTCGCCCCCTGGCCGGGCATCACGGCCAAGTGCTTGTTCGTTCCGGCGGATCAATATCCACCGGAACCAGGGCACAGAGCGGAATTGGATGAAACCATCGCAAAAATCTGGCGAAATAGGTTCATCACGCGCCCCGCGGACCTATTTCCTGTACCTGTACTGGGAATTCCAGGCTGGTGGCCGGCCAACGAAAACCCGGATTTCTACGATGACAAAGCGGTATTCCGGCCGGGGCGCAATTGATCAGACATGGATACTGACCGGTGGCGTGTTGCATGCCTCGCCAGGTGCCGTGGGCACGTCGTAGACTTTGAAAGATAACGCGGCCAGATCGGCCAAGACGTAGGTGGGCCCCTTGCCGACGCCGCCCACCGTGCCGGGATTCACCAGCCAGGTCTTGCCGCCCTTGACGTTGGCAATCGATTCGATGCTGACCCGATGGTCATGGCCGCAGCAGACCAGGTCGTAATCCCCGGTCAAGGCCATGCCCCGCGCATAGTGCGGGTAATGCACCAGGAACAGACTGCGCCCGCCCAGATGGATCGCCGCATCCTGCCCGTGGTAACGCACCGGGCTGTCGGGTTCATGGGAAAGCTGGTGCATGGCGTGGATGTCGCCGGTGTTGTTGCCATGGATGGCATGCACCGGCAACTCGAACTTCTTGAGCACCCGCAAGGTGGTGGGCGCCACCACATCGCCGCAATGCAATACCGCCTCTGCTCCTCGCGCCTTGGCATCCGCCACCGCGTGTTCCAGCAGGCGGCGGTTGTCGTGGCTGTCGGAGAGGATGCAGACCCGCATCAGAAACCGGGTTTTTCCGGCGATGCCTGGTAGCGCTCCACGCCCGCCAGTATCTCGGCCTTGGCTTCCTCGGCGCCCACCCAGCCCTGGACCTTGACCCATTTGCCGGCTTCCAGATCCTTGTAGTGCTCGAAGAAGTGGGAAATCTGGTTCAGCATGGATTCGGGCAGATCGCGCGGCGATTCGATATCCCGGTACAGGTTGGTCAACTTGTCCACCGGCACCGCCAGCAGCTTGGCATCTTCGCCGGCCTCGTCGGCCATCTTCAGCATGCCCACCGGGCGGCAGCGCACCACCACGCCGGTGATGAGGGGAATGGGGGTGATCACCAGCACGTCCACCGGATCACCGTCCTCGGACAGGGTATGGGGGATGTAGCCGTAGTTGCAGGGGTAGTGCATGGCGGTGGACATGAAACGGTCCACGAACATGGCGCCGCTGTCCTTGTCCACTTCGTATTTGATGGGTTCGCCATGGGCGGGGATTTCGATGATGACATTGAAATCATTGGGGATATCCCGGCCGACGGGTACGCGATCCAAGCTCATTCTGTTCTCCAGTTTTTCAAACGGGTGCCGATTATAGGCGGGTAAGATTTACGCCAACCTTTCAGGAGCATAGTTCCAAAAATGGAAACCGCATTCGCCGGCGAGGTGGTCATCCGGGGAGTCACCACCCTGGGGCGCACCTTTCGGCCCAGCGACTGGGCAGAAAGGCTGGCAAGCGTGGCTTCCCATGTGGGCAGCGACAATCGGCTGAACTATTCGACCAACGTACGGCCCGTCACCCGGGACGGCATACGCTGCGTGGTAATCAACCGAGCACTGGAAGAGCATGACGCCCGCCTGTTCCGGTTTCTGCTGGATTTCGCCAGACAGAACGATCTGGAAATCACCGAGGGTCGTCAGGCGGCGCGGGAATGAACGAAAAGACCATCGCACCAAGTCCCAGTAGAGATTCAACCCGCCCCACAAAACGAAACCGCCCGGACCAGCCGGGCGGTTTCGCATTCAAGGTCGGGAAAGCTGGAATGCTCAGGCCATGGCCTTGATGGCGCCGGACAGACGGCTCTTGTGCCGGGCGGCCTTGTTCTTGTGGACGATACGCTTGTCGGCAAGACTGTCGATGACGGCCATGTTCTCGTTCAGGGCGGCCTGGGCAGCAGTCTTGTCACCCATCTCGATCGCCTTGCGAACCTTCTTGACCGCGGTCCGGTAAGCCGAGCGCTGGGCCATGTTATGCAGACGCTGCGAGGCAGCCTGACGGGCGCGTTTCTTTGCCTGTGCGCTGTTAGCCATACAGGAACTCCTTGATCTGGTGCAACGGGAAAACGCGCATCATACCGATCGATATTTCTCCAGGCAAGCCCAAGAAGCGGTTTAACCATTATTCAGCTATCCCCGTTTCCGGCCATTCGCTACCATGCCGCGTCTATCCCGCCACGCCACCGCCATCCGATGAACCTTCTGCGAGCCCTTGCCGCGGTCAGCTCCATGACCTTGCTGTCCCGCATCCTGGGCTTTGTCCGTGATGCGATCATCGCACGGGCGTTCGGCGCGGGCGCGGCCACGGACGCCTTCTTCGTCGCCTTCAAGCTGCCCAACCTGCTGCGCCGACTGTTCGCGGAAGGCGCCTTTTCCCAGGCCTTCGTCCCCATTCTGGCGGAATACAAGAACAAGCGCGGCGAGGAAGCCACCCGTCTGCTGATCAGTCGGGTCGCCACCGTGCTGTTCGTGGCCCTGGCTGTGGTGGCGGCCCTGGGCGTCATCGGTGCGCCCCTCATCGTTTTGGTCTCGGCGCCGGGCTTCACCGCCTCGCCGGACAAGTTCCAGCTGACGGTGGATCTCACCCGCATCGTCTTCCCCTACATCCTGTTCATCTCCCTGGTGTCCTTCGCCGGCGGCATCCTCAACACCTTCAGCCGTTTCATGGTGCCGGCCTTCACGCCGGTGCTGTTAAACGTGGCCATGATCCTGGCCGCCGCCGTCGCCGCGCCATGGTTCGATCCGCCGGTACTGGCCCTGGGTTGGGGCGCATTCCTGGGCGGCATACTGCAGTTGTCAATCCAGATTCCCGCCTTGGTGAAGCTCGGCTTTCTGCCACGCTGGGACTGGGCTCCCAGGGATGAAGGGGTACGACGCATCCTGATGCTCATGGGCCCGGCGGCCTTCGGCGTGTCCATCGCCCAGATCAGCCTGCTCATCAACACCCTGTTCGCCTCCTTCCTGGAGACCGGCAGCGTGTCCTGGCTGTATTACGCCGACCGGCTCATGGAATTCCCCACCGGCATGCTGGGTGTGGCCCTGGGTACCATCCTGCTGCCCTCCCTGGCCAAGCACTACGCCGACAACGACCCGACCCAATACTCGAAACTCCTGGACTGGGGCCTGCGTATGACTCTGATGCTGGCTGCCCCCGCAGCCCTGGCACTGGGCATCCTGGCCGTACCCCTGATCGCCACCCTGTTCCACTATGGCCAGTTCTCCGCCCATGACGTGGAAATGACCCGCTGGGCCCTGGTCGCCTACAGCATCGGCTTGCTAGGCCTGATCCTGGTAAAGGTGCTGGCGCCCGGCTTCTATGCGCGCCAGAACATCAAGACACCGGTCAAGATCGCCCTCTTCACCCTGGTTGCCACCCAGGCCATGAACCTGATGTTCATCTGGCGCCTGAAGCATGCCGGTCTGGCCTTGTCCATCGGATTGGGTGCCTGCCTGAACGCGGGCATCCTGCTTTATCACTTGCGCCGGCACGCCATCTACCAACCCCAACCCGGCTGGTACGGCTTCATGGCAAAAATGGGCCTGGCGCTGGCTGCCATGGGCGCCTTCCTCTGGTTTGGCATGGCCGGGGAAACGCGCTGGCTGACCTACCAATTCGTCGAGCGCGCCCTGCATCTGAGCGGGCTGGTGGCGGGCGGCGTACTGATCTATTTCGCCACCCTCGGTCTGCTCGGGTTCCGCCCCGCCGACTTCAAACGCCGTGCCGCCGAATAGACTCACCCCCTGTTGAAACGCTAAAATCCGCGTTTTTTCAACGAGATAAACCCACCATGCGGATGACCCACGGCTGGTTCAGCGAACTGCATCGCGCCAACCGTCCCAACGCCGTCACCATCGGCAATTTCGACGGCGTGCACCTGGGCCATCAGGCCATGCTGGCCCGGCTCACCGCCCGCGCCGCCTCGGTGGGCGCGGCGCCCGCCGTGCTGACCTTCGAACCCCATCCGCGCGAGATATTCACCCCGGACTCCGCGCCCACCCGCCTGACTTCCCTGCGCGAGAAGCTGGAGATCCTGCGCGGCCTGGGCGTGGCCCATGTCCACGTCTGCCGCTTCACCAAGCCCTTCGCCGCCCTGTCCGCCGAGGATTTCGTGCGCCGCATCCTGGTGGAAGGACTCCAGGCCCGCTATGTGCTGGTGGGCGATGACTTCCGCTTCGGCGCGAAACGGGCCGGTGATTTCGCCCTGCTCAAACAACTCGGCGAGAAGTACGGCTTTGAGGCGGAAACCCTGCATACCGTGGAAGCCGCCGGCCAGCGGGCCTCCAGCACCGCCGTGCGCGAGGCCCTGGCCGCCGGCGACATGGCCACCGCGACCCAGATGCTGGGCCGGCCCTATTCCATCTCCGGCCGGGTCGTGGGCGGCGACCAGTTGGGCCGCAAGATCGGCTATCCCACCGCCAACATCCAGCTCAAGCACAACCGGCCGCCGCTGACCGGCATCTTCGCCGTGCGCGTCCAGGGCCTGGAGCAGCCGGACTGGCCCGGCGTGGCCAGCCTGGGTACCCGGCCCACGGTGCACGCCAACGGCCGCCCGACCCTGGAAGTGCATCTGTTCAACTTCGACCGCTCCATCTACCGGCGGCATTTGAGGGTGGAGTTTCTGCACAAGTTGCGGGATGAGGCGAAGTTTCCGAGCCTGGAGGCGCTGATCGCGCAGATTGATGAAGATGCGAGGCAGGCGCGGGAGATGTTGAATGTTTGAGTCCTTCGGCCTTCCCTCGCCTGCGTCCCGGGACCGTTCCCCCCTTTGGAAAAGGGGGGGCAGGGGGGATTCATCCGCCATCCCGGCCTGGGTTGGCGACGTAAGGCTGGGGTGTTTGGCCGGGGGCGCCCGGCAGCGCGTTCCTTTCTTTGCTCGTGCAAAGAAAGGAACCAAAGAAAGCACGCCCCGCTTCCGTCGAAACCCCGAGGATTCCGGACTTGCCCGGGCGGCGAAAGAACTCGCTGCGCTCAAACAGCTTTCGCCGGCCTTCGGCTTCCCCAGTCAAGCCCGGAATCCTCGGCTCCGGCAGAAGGGATGCAAACCGTCGCATCGTGACGCTTTTTCCCCTCTGACGCCGCCGCTTGGCGTTCAGCCCCACGGGGGAAGTCGGCGAGCGATGTCTGAGCCCGCAGGGCGAGTTTGCGAGCCGCCCGTGAGAATGGCCGAGACGCGGGGATTTCGGCGGAAGCGGGGTGGCCTTCTTTTGGTTACTTTTCTTGGCCAAGCAAGAAAAGTAACTCGCCGCCGGGCGACTCCCGGCC
>CAZEOR010000220.1:0-5510 GCA_964513695.1 uncultured Thiobacillus sp. | reverse complement strand
GTCCCGCTGGGATGCTTTGCTGGACGCCGCGTCAAAGCGCGCCCGCCCCATCGTCATGACCACCCTGGCCATGGGTGCCGGCATGTTGCCCATTGCGTTGGGAATTGGCGTGGATCCCAGTTTTCGGGCACCCATGGCCATCGTTGTCATCGGCGGCCTGATCACGTCCACCTTCCTTAGCCTGCTGGTGATTCCCGTGCTGTTTACCTATGTGGACGACATGCTCGGGTGGGCGCGTGAACGGATTTCCCGGGGCAGGGCGGTTGCAGCATCCAGGGTGGGGGTGGACTGAGAAAAGGGGATTTGCATCACCCGACAGCCTGTGTCGCGATGGACTCCATGCGTTGTTGGCGCGGGAAGCTCCGATGGCTAACCCGCGGCCAGCGCCTCGCTCCGCTTTTCCATCATTTCCTGAAGCAGGGGCGTGCAGATCACTTCCAGGGCCAGCTTCAGTTCGCCACCAGGAACCACCATGGTGGTGGGGCGCGACATGGTTGAACCGGGAATGCGCCGCATCAGATCGGGGAAGTTGTGGCGGCGGCTGTCGCGGAAATGGATCACCAGTACGGACTCGTTGGGTGTGGGCACATCCCGCGCGATGAAGGGATTGGAGGTGTCCACCAGGGGCATGCGCTGGATGTTGATGTCGGTGAGGCCGAACTGGGGGACGATGTAATGAATGTAGTCGTCCATGCGGCGCAGTATGGTTTCCAGGGATTCCTCGGAGGAGCAGTAGCCGTGGGCCATGTCGCGATGGATCTTCTGTATCCATTCCAGATTGATGGCGGGAACCACGCCGATCATGAGGTCCACGTGCTGGGCTACATCGATGCCCTTCTGGCCGACCCGGCGGTCGATCTCTGGCGGGAAGTGACGGGAATCCACCTTGCGTCGAGTCCAGGTTTCCGCCACCAGGCCACCGTGCTGGCCTTCGTAGAACAGGATGTCACTGCCAGTCGCCATGGGCTGCCAGGGTGTGAACTCACCCGCGCCGACGCCCAGAGCCTTGCCGCGCGTTTCATTGTGGGCGTATTCCCGCAGCACGCCGCCACCGGTTTCCGCGTAGGTTTTGAAGAAGGCTTCCAGCTCCGGAAAGAAGTTGCATTCCGGACCGAACCAGGAGATGCGCCGGCTACTACCACGCGCTTCTTCCAGCAGGGCGGCAAACTGGCGATCGGTGAAGCGCCGGAAAGTATCGCCATGGACGATGGCGGGCTTGATACCGTGGCGCTTGAAAATATCCTTGAAGGCGTGCCGTACGGTTGATAGACCCGCTCCGGCCATGCCGGTTACAGCGACGATGGGATGTCGAGCTGACATGACTGTTCTCCCCCGAAAACATGTCGTGAAAGCGGGTCATGTTAGCACCGATGCCGCCCAATCTCCGATTCCCGAGGAGGTATTGAAGGGGGTAGAAAGGGATGTTCAGTGGGCGGGAGCCATTTGGAGATTTTCCCAATAGCGACGGACAAGATGGTCCAGGCTGATTCGGCCGGGGCCGGAGAACAGAGGTGCCAGGAACATGACCAGATACATCAGGGGTAGCTTGTAGCCGTTGTCGCAGACGTTGTATCCGTTACCGGCATGAACACTGGCCCAGGCCATGACGGTAAGGATGATGAGGGAAAAGCTGAAGAAACGAGTGCCCAAGCCAAGCGCCAGGGCGATGGGGCCGGCCAGTTCGAAACCCGTGGCCAGGTTCCAGCTGATCTCCGTCGGTATCTGATCGAATGGAAAAGGAAAGCGATCCTGGATGTCGGAGAACCAGTTCTCGCCATGAAGTTTCTCCAGGCCGGATTGCCAGAATTCGAAAGCCAGCAGCAAGCGCAGGCCCAGTTGGGGAAGCCAGCCGCCGATACCGTCCATCAACAATAGGACGCGGGATGCGAGTGGGTACATGGGGAGCTCCGGTTTGAAGGGTGTGGACGAGTTTGGCCTGGGGGGCAGGCGGCAGGGTTAACGAATCGATAACGAATCTTTTACGCCCTTGTGAAAGGTGCTTGCGCCCTTCGACGCCGGCATGGCTGGCCCTATACTCGCGCCATGTCGAATTCAGACGCTTCCCCCACTGTTTCACCCTTGCCCTGGCTCGTCCTGGTGCTGGCGGTGCTGGCTTGGTCGGCGATCTCCCCCAGGGATCGCTTCACCTGGTTCCTGGAGGTGGCGCCGGTGCTGATCGCCCTGCCGGCGCTTTTCCTGACCTATCGACACTTTCCGTTCACTTCCCTGGCCTACGGGCTCATGGCCATTCATGGCGTGATCCTGATGGTGGGCGGTCATTACACCTATGCCGAGATGCCTCTGTTCAACTGGATACGCGATATGTTCGAACTCTCCCGCAACCACTATGACCGGGTGGGGCACGTCGCCCAGGGTTTCATTCCCGCCCTGGTGGTGCGGGAAATCCTGCTGCGCCGCTCGCCATTGCGGCCGGGGAAATGGCTGTTCTTCCTGGTGACCTGCGTTTGCCTGGCCATTTCCGCATGCTATGAGCTCATCGAATGGTGGGTGGCGAAGGCATCCGGCGACGAAGCAGTGGCTTTCCTCGCTACCCAGGGCGACGTCTGGGATACCCAATGGGACATGTTCCTGGCGCTGCTGGGCGCGTTATCCTCCCAACTCCTGCTAGGCCGCTGGCATGATCGGCAACTGGCCCGGCTGCATGAAGGAATGCCATGAGCGATTGCTGCGACCACGACTGCCAAGCCTTCGAGCCCGGCGCCCTGGGGATTCCCCGCATCGGCCGCTTCAACCCGGAAGCCTTCGAGAAGGCGGTGACCGATCTGTTGCTGGCTTGTGGTGTGGCGCCGGATTCGGTACATACCGGCAAGACCGCCCGACGGGTGCGCGACCTCTGGGAGAAGCGCCTGCTGGGTGGATATGAGATGGATCCGGGCGAGGCCTTGGGCGAGGGCTTCGCCGACCCCCGTGAAGACATGGTTGTAGTGCGCGGCATCGCCGTACATGGTGTCTGCCCCCATCATCTGGTGCCGTTCCGGGGTGTGGCCCACGTGGCCTACGTGCCGGGTGGGAGATTGCACGGCTTTGGCCGCATCGCACGTCTGGTGGACGCCATCGGCCACCGCTTTACCTATCAGGAATGGATGACCCGTGACATCGTCGAGGCACTGATCATCCATGGCAAAGCCATGGGCGCGGCCTGCGTCATCGAGGCCGAGCAGCTTTGCCTGCTGCTGGGGGAGGACCGGCGCGGCGACGAGCGGGTGGTGACTCAGGCGTTTTCCGGTTGCTTCCAGCAGGATGCCCAGTGGCGTAACGAGTTTCTGCGCGCCATCACTTCTCCCTTGGCCTGAACATGCATGATCTTGCCCGCCGCCCGCGCACCCTGGTGCCGCCACCCCTGGTTTACGCGATCGCCCTGGGCGCGGCCTGGTGGCTGGAGCCGCGCCGGAGTCTGGCTTTCTCAGCGGGCACCTCCGGCCACTTCGTCGCTTGGACGCTGATTGGCCTCGGCCTGGCCGGCTTCGCCTGGGCGCTCGTGGCCATCTGGAAGCAGCGCACCACGGTAAATCCCTACAAGGCCGCGTCGAATCTGGTCACCCACGGGCCTTTCGCGTGGTCGCGCAATCCCATCTACGTCTCCGACTGGTTCGTCTATCTGGGTGTGACGCTATTGCTGGGCACCGCTTGGCCATTGCTGTTCGCGCCCCTGGTCTGGTCGGTGATGCGCTTCGCGGTGATCGCCCACGAAGAGGCGCACCTGGAGGCGAAATTCGGCGACGAATACCGGGAATACCGCGCCCGGGTGCGGCGCTGGCTTTGAAACGAGGACAGGGGGAAATCATGCGTGAACGTTATGGCTGGCCTTTGATCGGTCTACATTGGCTGACCTTGTTGTTGATTATTGCGGCCTATGTGGTGGGCACCATCCTGGATGACATGAAGCTGTCGCCCCTGAAATTGCAGTTGTACGCCTGGCACAAGTGGGTGGGGCTGCTGGTATTGTTCCTGGTGCCACTACGCATTGGTTTTAGGCTAGCCGACAAACTGGATCATCGCCAGGCGTTGACGCCCTTTGAAATCCGCGTGTCCTCCATTGTCCACGGCCTGCTCTATCTGCTGCTTGTGGTCGCACCCGTGCTCGGGTGGCTGCACAGTTCGGCGTCGGGGTTTTCCGTGGTCTGGTTCGGCGTCCTGCCCATTCCCGATCTGATCGGCAAGGACAAGGCCCTGGCCGAGGTGCTCAAGGAACTTCACGAGGTGTCTGTCAATCTTCTCGTGACCCTGGTCGCGCTGCATGTCACCGCCGCCCTGTATCACCACCATGTACGGCGTGACGGCGTGCTGGCCCGCATGGTGCCCTGGATGAGGACGAAATCATGAAAATGGTCTGGCATCTCTTATTTGCGGTTCTGGTATTTCCGGCCTGGGCCCAGGACTGGAAGGTGGATTACAGCAGGAGTGATATCCGCTTCATCATCAAACAGATGAACGTGCCGGTAGAGGGCGGATTTGGACGATTCAACGTTCAAATGGTATTCGAACCATCCAAGCCCGAATTGGGGGTGTTTCGTGTCGAAGTGGACGTGGCGAGTATCGAAACAGGTTCCGAGGATGGTAATGGGGAAGTCAAACGGCCAGCCTGGTTCGACATGGCGCGATATCCCAAGTTGTCATTCGTATCCAAGACAATACGCAGGGAAGCGCCTGGACGCTTCACCATGATCGGCGACTTGGCCGTGAAGGGCCGCACCCGGCCATTGACCGTCCCACTGCTGCTTATGCCCCAAAGGGACGGAGGCTGGCTCGCTTCCGGACGTTTCGCGTTGAAGCGCAGTGACTTTGATATCGGGAGTGGTGAGTGGGCCGATCCTTCCGTGGTGGCAAACGACATCGATGGCCGTTTCAAGATGATGCTTATCCCCTGAGGAGCTGACCATGTGGCGATATGTCGTTCTGCTGATGTGCGCCAGCCTGCCGGTCTGGTCTGCCGAAACCTTTGTCCTGGACCCGGGGCATACCTTCCCCAGTTTCGAGATTCGCCATCAGGGCATTTCGATCATGCGCGGCAAGTTCAACCGCAGCCAGGGCAGGGTTGTGCTGGATACTCAGGGACAGGGAAGTGCCATTGAGGTAAGCGTGGATGCCAGTTCCGGCGATACAGGTCATGACGTGCTCAACCAGAAATTGCTCGGCTCGAGTTTTTTCAACACGGCGCGCTTTCCGGAAATTCGGTTTATCTCCAACAACCTGGAATATGTGGACGGGAAACCGACGCGAGCCCATGGCGACCTCATGCTCCTGGGAGTCACCCGCCCGATAGTGCTGGAGATACGCGATTACGCCTGTACGCTGCAATTCCTAACCCGAAGGCCGATTTGCGGAGCTGATGTGCACACTGTCATCAAGCGTTCGGATTTCGGCATGAGCTATGGCATTCCCCTCATCGGCGATGAGGTAAAGCTGAACATCGAAGTGGAAGGATTCAGGGAGTAAATCTTGGGAGATTGGTCGGGGTGAGAGGATTCGAACCTCCGGCCTCCACGTCC
>CAZEOR010000219.1:0-5513 GCA_964513695.1 uncultured Thiobacillus sp. | reverse complement strand
GCACCGTATTCGGTGATGTTCTTGACCACGCCCTTGACCGTGGCGCCTTCCTTCAGGTTGGCCAGCAGGGACTCGCGTTCGGCGCCCATGCTCTGTTCCAGCACGGCCTTGCGGGACACGACCACGTTGTTGCGCTTGCGGTCCAGCTTGATGACCTTGAATTCGGATTCCTTGTTCTCGAAGGGTGTGGTGTCCTTGATGGGACGCACATCGACCAGAGAACCGGGCAGGAAGGCGCGGATGCCGTTGCACATGACGGTCAGGCCGCCCTTGACCTTTCCATTGATCACGCCCTTGACCACGCGACCTTCTTCCATGGCTGCTTCCAGGTCCAGCCAGGCGGCCAGACGACGGGCGCGATCGCGCGACAGTTTGGTGGCGCCGTAACCGTCCTCGATGGATTCGATGGCGACCTGGACGAAATCGCCAATTTGCACTTCCACTTCGCCGCGGTCGTTCTTGAACTCCTCGACGGGGATCAGGCTCTCGGACTTGAGGCCGGCGTTGACGGTGACGAAGTTGTCATCGATGCCGACAACTTCGGCGGTGATGACTTCGCCATGTCGCATTTCCTGCTTGGAAATGCTTTCTTCGAACATGGCGGCAAAGGATTCCATGGAGTCCATGGCGGGTTGGGTAGCGGTTGCGGTGGACATGTATTGACCTGAGTAAAACCGTGTCGCCACGGCGGGTTGGTTAAAAAACAAAACCGAAAGGCGCCCGGTCGTTCCGGACATGGCCTTTCGGCGGTTCAAGCGGCAGTGGCTGTCCGGTACCCCTGGAGCACCTGCTCCACGGCCTGGGAAATGCTCAGGCCGGTGGTATCCAGCAAAGCGGCGTCCGCCATCTGCTTCAGAGGCGCGACGGCACGGGCGGCATCCCGCGCATCCCGTTCGCTCAAGTCCTGAAACAGGGCGGGGAGGTTAGCATCGAAACCTTTTTCAATCAACTGCTTATAGCGTCTTTTCGCCCGCTCTTCGCAACTCGCCGTGAGGAAGATTTTGACGGTGGCGTCCGGGAACACCACCGAGCCCATGTCGCGCCCGTCGGTGACCAGGCCGGGCGCTTGGCGGAAGGCCCGCTGCCGTTCCAGCAGGGCGGCGCGCAGCACCGGCATAGCGGCAATTTTCGAGGCGGCGCGGCCGGCTTCCTCGGTGCGGATGGCGTCCCCCACCGGTTCACCATCCAGGAACACCTCGCTCCCTTCGAAGCGCAGGTCCAACCCCTTGGCCAGTTGCGCCAGGGCTGCTTCGTCGTCCAGGGCCACCCCGGCGCGCTGGGCCGCGTAGGCGGTGACCCGATAGATGGCACCGCTGTCCAGGTAATGGAAGCCCAAGGCCTGGGCCACCAGAGCGGCCACGGTGCCCTTGCCGGAAGCGGAAGGGCCGTCGATGGCGATGACGGGGATGTTTGCGACAGTCATGGGGCTCAGAAGCTGGAAATGACGGTGATGGCGCCGAAGCGCTCGAAATAATCCGGGAAGGTCTTGGCCACGCACTTGGGCTCGTTGATTCGCACCGGCACGCCGCCCAGGGCCACCAGGGAAAAACACATGGCCATGCGGTGGTCGTCGTAGGTGTCGATTTCCGCGTTGGGCGTTAGCTTGGCGGGGGGCGTGACGCGGATGAAATCCCGCCCTTCCTCGACGGAGGCACCGAGTTTACGTAATTCCGTGGCCATGGCGGCGATGCGGTCGGTTTCCTTGACGCGCCAGCTGGCGATGTTGGACAGGGTGGTGGTGCCGTTGGCGAACAGGGCCAGCACCGCCAGGGTCATGGCGGCATCCGGGATGTGGTTGCAGTCCAGGTCGATGGCGTGGAGCTTGTCGGCGCAGCCGAGGCGACATTCGATCCACTCGACCGAAGCATCCCGGCCGAAGCCGATCTCGGCGCCCATCTTGGCCAGGGCCTCGGCGAAGCGCACGTCGCCCTGGATGCTGTTGCGCCCCACGCCCTGCACCCGCACCGGGCCGTGGCCGATGGCGCCGGCGGCGAGGAAGTAGGAGGCCGAGGAGGCATCGCCTTCCACCAGGATTTCCGTGGGGCTGCGGTAGGTGGCGACGGGCACGGTGAAGCGTTGCCAGCCTTCCCGGACCACCTCCACCCCATAGCGTTGCATCAGGTTGAGGGTGATCTCCACGTAGGGTTTGGAGATCAACTCGCCTTCCACCCGGATCACCACTTCCCGGCCCAGCAGGGGCGCGGCCAGCAGCAGGCCGGTGAGGAACTGGCTGGAGACGTTGCCCTTGACGCTGATCTCTCCCTCGATCGGCTCGGGGGGCATGATGTGCAGGGGTGGGAAGCCGTCGTTCTCTGTGTAGTCGATGAGGGCGCCAGCCTGGCACAGGGCGTCCACCAGGTCGCCGATCGGCCGCTCGTGCATGCGCGGCACGCCGGACAGGGTGTAGTCGCCGTGGGCGAAGGCGCAGGCGGCGGTGAGGGAACGGAAAGCCGTCCCCGCATTGCCCAGGAACAGGTTGGCGTATTTCACCGGAAAAGCGCCGCCCACGCCGTCCACCTGGTAGTCATCCGTGCCCTCGATGCGCTTCCAGTTCACGCCCAGACGATGAAGGGCATCCAGCATGACCCGGGTGTCGTCGGAATCGAGCAGGCCCTTCACCAGGGTCTGCCCGGAGGCCAGGGCGGAAAGCAGCAATATGCGGTTGGAAATGCTTTTCGAGCCGGGCAGGCGGACCGTGCCGCGGGCGCCGGACAGGGCCGGCAAGTCAAGGTGATCCATCAGTGGTGTTTCCCTTTGATCCAGTTGAGCCGCGCCTCCCGCGCGCGCGCGAAGAGCCCCTCCAGGGCCTTGCTGTCGCCAGACACCAGCAGATCGCGAATCCCGGAAAGCTTGGCGATGAACGAGTCGAGTTCTGCCACCAGGGCGTTCTTGTTTGCCAGGCTGATATCCCGCCACATCTCCGGATGGCTGCCGGCAATTCTGGTGAAGTCGCGGAAACCGCTGCCGGCATGGCGGAAATAGGTTTCCGCGTCCGGCCGGCCGGCCAGCTCCTCCATGAGGGCGAAGGCCACAAGATGGGGCAGATGGCTCACCGCAGCGAAAACCTGATCGTGCCGTTCGGGCTCCATCAGGCTCACCTGGGCGCCACATGCCTTCCACAGGGATTGCACCATTTCGACGGCATCCGGCGGGTTTTCTGCCAGCGGTGTGATCACGAAAGGTTTGTGATAGTAGAGGCCGGTGCGGGCGGCTTCCGCGCCATTGGTTTCAGCGCCGGCGATGGGATGACCCGGCACAAACTGGCCGAGCTTGCTGCCCAGACCGGCACGGGCGGCTGCGATCACGTCCTGCTTGGTACTGCCGGCATCGGTGAGGATGCAGCGTGGCGGCAGTGCCTCCGCGATATCCCGGAACACGGTGGCCATGGCGCCGACAGGAATGGCCAGCAATACCAGATCGGCGTCCTTGACCGCTTCCGCCGCCGTATCGGCAATGGCATCGATGATGCCCAGTTCACGTGCCTTTTCCAGGTTGGCGCGACCGCGCCCCACTCCGGTTATGCGTCTGACCAGACCCTTTTTCCTTAGATCCAGGGCGAAGGAGCCACCGATTAGACCAACGCCGACGATGACCAGGTGATCAATCACTTCGCCCCCAGAATCTCGCTCAGGGCGGCGAGGCAGCGTGCATTCTGTTCCGGCAGGCCGATGCTGACGCGCAGGTACTCGGGCATACCGTAGTTACCCACCGGCCGAACGATGACGCCCTTGCGCAGCAGAGCTTGGAACGCCGGTCCAGCATCGCCATTGGGCGCGACCCGGACGGCGACGAAATTGCCGGCGGAGGGTATCCAGTCCAGACCCAGTTGCTTGAAGCCCTCGATCAACTGGGCCATACCGGCATCGTTGAGCGATTTGGTTTCGGCCAGGAAGTCCCCGTCGTCCAAGGCTGCGGTGGCGGCGGCCAGGGCCAGGCTGTTGACGTTGAAGGGCTGGCGCACCCGGTTCAGCAGGTCCGCCACCTCCGGCCGGCAGACCGCATAGCCGACGCGCAGGCCTGCCAGGCCGTAGGCCTTGGAAAAGGTGCGGGTGAGGATCAGGTTGGGAAACTCTTCCAGCCATTGCAGGGAAGGCGCCCGCCGTTCCGGCGCCATGTATTCCACATAGGCCTCATCCAGCACCACCACGGCCTCGGTCCGGGCCAGGACGGTCAGGGCCGCGTGCAAGGCGACATTGTCGAGCAGGGTACCGGTGGGATTGTTGGGATTGGCGATCCATACCACCCGGGTATGGCTTTTCACCCGGGCCAGCATGGCATCCAGGTCGTGGCCGAAATCCTGCGCCGGCGCCTCTATGCCGATGGCCCCGGCGGCCTGGGTGGCCAGGGGATAGACGGCGAAGGCGTGGCGCGAATAGACGGCGGAGGTACCAGGCGCCAGGAAGGCGCGGGCCACCAGGTCCAGCACGTCGTTGGAACCGTTGCCCAGCACGATCTGGTCCAGACCCACATCCAGCCGGACCGCCAGGGCGGATTTCAGGGCGAAGCCGTTGCCGTCCGGATACAGGGCAATTTCGGTCATGGCATCCACGATGGCCTGCTTCGCCTTGGGGCTGATGCCCAGGGGATTCTCGTTGGAGGCCAGCTTGACGATGTCCGCTTCGTTCAGGCCCATCTCCCGGGCCAGTTCGGAGATGGGCTTGCCGGGCTGGTAGGGGGCGATGGCGCGGATGTAGTGGGGCGAAAGATTGGATAGAGGCATGGAATGCACTTAAACAGACTTCAAACGGCGATGGGATAGGCGCCCAGCACCTTGACGAAGGTACAGTGCTCCTCGACGGCCTTGAGGGCGTGCTGAATGTTGGGATTGCTGTGGTGGCCCTCGATATCCACATAGAACACGTATTCCCAGGCGCCACTGCGGGCGGGCCGGGATTCCAGCTTGGACAGGCCGATGTCGTGGCCGGCGAAAGGGGCCAGCAACTCCAGCAGGGCGCCTGGCCGGTTGCGCACCGACATGACCAGGGATGTCTTGTCGCGGCCGGAGGGAGCCGTTTCTTCCGGCCCCAGCACCAGAAATCGTGTGGTGTTGTTGGGCTCGTCTTCAATGTCCCGTGCGACGATATTCAGGCCATGGCGCTCGGCCGCCAGTTCGCCGGCGATGGCGGCGGCTTCCAGGTTCCCGGCGGCCATGCGCGCAGCCTCCCCGTTACTGGTGACACGAATGGCGTTGATGCCAGGCAGGTGCTGGTTCAGCCACTCATGGCACTGTCCCAGAGACTGGGCATGGGAATACACAACCTGAATCCCATCCAAACCGTCACCCTTGCGCATCAGATGCTGGCGGACCCGCAACATGACCTCGCCACAAATCTTGAGGGGGCTGTTGAGCAGGAGATCCAGGGTGCGGTTCACCGCGCCTTCCGTGGAGTTCTCCACCGGCGCCACGCCGTACTGGGCCTCGCCGCGTTCCACCGCCAGGAAAACGTCGTCGATGCTGGAACAGGGCAGGCCGATGGCGGCATGACCGAAATGCTTGATGGCGGCGGCTTCCG
>CAZEOR010000218.1:0-5540 GCA_964513695.1 uncultured Thiobacillus sp. | reverse complement strand
TACGTCAACGAAAACCAGTACGGCCACATCCTCACCATTGAGGACCCCATCGAATTCGTACACAAGAGCAAGAAGTGCCTGATCAATCAGCGCGAAGTCGGTCCCCATACTCATGGCTTCGCCGAGGCGCTACGCTCGGCCTTGCGCGAGGATCCGGACGTGATTCTGGTGGGGGAAATGCGTGACCTGGAAACGATCCGCCTCGCCTTGACCGCGGCGGAAACCGGTCATCTGGTGTTCGGTACACTGCATACCTCGTCAGCGGCCAAGACCATCGACCGGATCATTGACGTCTTCCCGGCAGCGGAAAAGGAGATGGTGCGTTCCATGTTGTCGGAATCACTGCGCGCGGTGATCTCCCAGACCCTGCTCAAGCGCAAGGACGGCGGCGGCCGTGTCGCCTGCCATGAGATCATGTTGGGCACGCCCGCCATACGTAACCTGATCCGGGAAGCCAAAGTGGCTCAAATGTATTCATCCATCCAGACCGGTCAGTCACTGGGTATGCAAACCCTCGATCAGGCCTTGGTGGAACTGGTTCGGCGCAACGTGGTGGATTCGGCGGATGCCAGGGCTGTTGCCGTCAACAAGGACATGTTCCTGTAACGAACCCCAGGGCTCGAAATGGATGCACTGACGAAAATCTACGAGTGGTTGCGGTTCATGGTCGCGCGTCAGGCATCAGACCTGTTCATCACGGCGGGCTTTCCTCCTGCCATCAAACTCAATGGCAAGGTCACACCGATCACCAAGCAAAGTCTGACGCCGTCAGAAAGCGCCATGTTCGCCAAAACCTTGATGAGCGAAAAACAGCATGCCGAATTTCTACAGTCGCATGAGGCCAATTTTGCGGTTTATGAGCCAGAGATCGGCCGCTTCCGGGTCAATGTTTTTGTGCAGCAAGGCCGGACCGGGCTGGTGATGCGTCACATCAACACGACAATCCCGAAACTGGAGGATCTGCACCTGCCGCCCGGGCTCAAGGACATTGCCATGATGCCGCGCGGTCTGGTGATCATGGTGGGCGCCACTGGCTCGGGTAAGTCCACGACCCTGGCAGCCATGGTGGGGCATCGAAACCAGAATGCCCAGGATCACATCATCACTGTGGAAGACCCCATCGAGTTCGTGCACACCCATGGCAAGAGCATCATCACCCAGCGGGAAATCGGTATGGACACCGAGGACTGGGAGTCGGCGTTGAAAAACACCCTGCGCCAAGCGCCCGACGTGATCATGATTGGCGAAATCCGTGACCGTGAAACCATGCAATACGCCATGGCCTATGCGGAAACAGGGCACCTCTGCTTGTCCACGATCCACGCCAACAATGCCAACCAGACACTGGATCGGATACTTAGCTTCTTCGCGAAGGAACGTAAGGAACAACTGTTGCTTGATCTCTCTCTGAACCTTCGCGCCATTGTGTCCCAACGGCTGATCCCTCGGACCGATGGCAAAGGACGAATTCCCGCAGTGGAAATCTTGCTCAACTCCCCATTGGTGACAGACCTGATCATGAAAGGCCGCCTGGACGAGATCAAGGACATCATGTCCCGCTCACGTGACTTGGGTATGCAGACCTTCGACCAGTCCCTGTTCGATCTTTTCGGTATCGGCATCATCAGCGGCGAGGATGCCCTGCGCAACGCGGATTCCTTCAACGACCTGCGCCTGAAGATCAAGCTGCACATCAAGGATGGCAGCGGTGAATCGCCTTTGTCCGGGCTGGATCACCTGGATATTGTCTGACCTCTCCGCCACGCGGGCAAAGATACCCGCGGACGGCTTGCTCGGCGGTTGCTACAGGGTCTTGTCCAGATAGTCCTTGACCATGCCTACCAGCTGGTCGTCGCGACCTTCGAAGAAATGGTCCGCTTTGGGTGCAATCGCCTGGGTCGATTTCTTGTTGCCGGAAAGCCCTTTGCCGCGCACCTTGGCGGCTTCCAGAACCTGGGGCAGGTCGTTTTCACCGTACAGGTCCATCACCGGGAATTTGAGCTTGCTGTAATTCAGCGCGGCCGGCGCGCCGATGGCCACCCAGGCGTCCACGCCCGCATTCGGGTTCCGTTCGAAATAGCGCGCTGTCATGCGGCAACCCATGCTGTGTGTGACCAGGGCGATCTTCTTGTAGCCCTTGGCTTTCATGAATTCCAGCGCGGTCTTGATACGGTCGGCGGCCTCGTCGAAGGTTGCGGGATATTCCTCGCCCTTGGCGTCGGCTTTGAGAACCGGCATCTGCACCGACAAGGTGGCGTACCCCAGGTCCGGCAGGCGTTGGCGCAACGGGGCGATCAGACCCCAATCCGGGTGCACACCCATGCCGTGCACCACGATGACGCCCGCCTTGGCATGGGGGGCTTCGGTGTAGAGGGTCAGGAACTTGTGCCCGGTCGCAAGCTCCAGCCAGACCGGATCGCCGGTCAGCACGGTGGGCAGCACCTCCTCGGCCCACTTCTTCTCGCGGGCGTAATCCGATGCGATGGCGGGCAAAGCGAACATCAGGGTGAAGATCAGGGCAAGCAGGCGCATGGTTGGACTCCTCTCAAGGTTCGTTGCGCATTGTCACGTCAGCCGGCCAGAAGGCTATAGGCCATTCGTACGCCAAGCAGATAAAGCAGTCCCGCGAAAATCTTCTTGATCACGCTGGTGGGCCAGCGGTGGGTGGCGCGCGCGCCCAAGGGCGCGGTGAGCCAGCTGCCGGCGGCGATGGCGGCCAGTGCGGGCAGGTAGACGAATCCGAGGCTGGCTGAAGGTAGGCCGTCCACGGCATGACCGGAAATGACGAAACCGGTGGTACCCGCCACGGCGAGGGGGAAGCCGATGGCCGAGGAGGTGCCGATGGCCCGCCGCAGGCCGGTGTTGCACCAGATCAGGAAAGGCACGGTGAGGGTGCCGCCGCCGATGCCGACCCAGCTCGACACCAGGCCGATGACGCCCCCCGCCAGGCTCATGCCCGGCCAGCCCGGCATGGGCCGGGAGGGCTTGGGCTTAAAGCCGAGCAGCATCTGGGTAGCCGCGTAGAACAGGAACACCGTGAAGAAGATCTTCAGCCCGGCATCGGACAGCCAGGCTGCGGCCAGGCTGCCCAGCAAGGTGCCCGCCAGGATGCCCGGCGCCATGCGGCGCACGGTCGGCCAGTCCACGGCGCCGTGGGCGTGGTGGGCGCGCAGGCTGGACACTGAAGTCAGCACGATGACCGCCAGGGATGTGCCCAGGGCAAGGTGGATGTTGAATGCGGGGGAGAAGCCTTGGGACGCGTAGGCCCAGGTCAGTACCGGCACCATGAGGAGGCCGCCGCCCACGCCCAGCAGCCCGGCGACGAAGCCGGCCACCAGGCCCAGCACGAAATACACGGCGAGAAAGAGGTCCATCTCATGGGCCGATCTTCGCCAGGATGAACTTCCATTCGTCCGGGTCCACCGGCGTGATGGACAAGCGGTTGCCCTTGGCCAGGATGCGCATGGAGGCCAGCTCGGGACAGGCGCGCAATTCGCCGATGGACAACAGCCGCGTTTTCTTCCTGAAGCGGACTTCCACGTTGAACCAGCGCGGATTCTCCCGGGTGGCCTTGGGGTCGAAATATTTGCCGTCGGCCTCGAACTGGCTCTCGTCCGGATAGGCCAGCTTACTCACTTCCGCCAGACCGGCGATGCCAGGCTCGGCGCAGGTGGAGTGGTAGAACAGCACGCCGTCTCCCACCTTCATCTGGTCGCGCATGAAATTGCGCGCCTGGTAGTTACGCACGCCGAACCAGGCCACATGCCCGTCCCGCGCCAGATCGTCGATGCTGAATTCCGAAGGCTCGGACTTCATGAGCCAGTAACGCATAGCGGGTTCCTTGTATAAAAACGTCGGCGCATAATCCGACTAAATCAGTTGGTTATTCAAGAGGAATTGCCATGAACGACTTGAACGTGGGCGCGATTGTCAGCGCCGTCCAGAAAAACTGCCACATTTCCGATGCCCAGTTCGCCAGCGACCTGACCCTGTGCACCTTCCTGCTCAAGATGCGTGAGCTGTACCGCTGGGAGCACGACATCCCGCTCACCCAGGACATGCCCAAGAGCGCCGTGGGCGACTGGATGAACGAGCGGGAGCGCTTGTGGGAGATGGTGGAAACCGCCCCCTACGAAGCCCTGCCTCTGCCCGATGCGGCCGTCGATCCCTTCGAGGTGGCTGCCGCCAACCGCGATCTCGCTCCCCTCGGGCTGGTGTATTCCGGCGGCTACGGCCGTTCCTGCAAGCCCCATTTCTTCCTCGGCAACCTGGAGCGGCAGGAAGAACGCCAGGGCTTCAAGGTCTATGTCTCCGGCTGCGAATTCGCCCGGGACCTGGATGCGCCGCCAGGCATGATGCTGGACAACACCATCTTCGTGCGCACCGAGTCACTGAAACGCTGGCTCTGGGAAAAATACGAGGAATGGCGCTGGAACAAGCGCAACGAGGCCATGGGCCGGGCGGTGGCCTGCTACGGCTTCGAGTTGGACCCGGCGGCGGCGCTGGAGGCCATGACCCGCGCCGAAACCGAATCGGTCATCCTACATGAACTGGGTGAGGCCCGGGTCGGAGAGATGCTGGGCGAAGCCTGGTCCAGCTTGCTCGCCAGCCTGATGCGCAGCCGGGCCGAGATCGTCGCCCGGGCGGTGCGCGACCTCTACGCCGATTGCCTGTCCACTCTTCCGGGCCTGCTGGAAAGGAACCAGGCGGCCGCCATCCACTTTTTCTTCGCCAATTTCACCGGCATGCGCCGCAAGTTGCATCCGGAACTGGCGGCGGCCTATCTCCACTGGGTGGAAACCGGCAGCCTGGATGTGTTGCGCGCCATGGCCGGGGAAGGCCTGTCCCGATGGTCGGCGGTGTCTGAGGAATTCATCGCCCTGCACGGACGCCACGGCGAAGCGGCGGGCGCCCGGATCGAGGCCTGGCTGGAAGCCAGGGCCCCGCAGCATTGATCAGGACGACTGGATCAGAGTACCCACGCCCTGGTCGGTCATGATCTCCAGCAGCAGGGCGTGTTCGACCCGGCCGTCGATGATGTGCACCGACTTCACCCCGCTGCGGGCCGCATCCAGGGCAGAGGCGATCTTGGGCAACATGCCGCCGGACAGGGTGCCGTCCGCCACCAGGGCATCGATCTTCTTCGGCGTCAGGCCGGTGAGCAGTTTGCCGTCCTTGTCCAGCACACCGGGGGTGTTGGTCAGTAGCACCAACTTCTCCGCCTTGAGAACTTCTGCCAACTTGCCAGCCACCACATCCGCGTTGATGTTGTAGGTCTCCCCTTGGGCTCCCACACCGATGGGGGCGATGACCGGGATGAAATCGCCTGAATCCAGGAAGGAAATCAGGCTCGGGTCGATCTTGGTGATCTCACCCACCTGGCCGATGTCGATCAGGTCACCGGGCTTGTCCATGGACTCCATCATCAGCTTCTTGGCACGGATGAAGCTGCCGTCCTTGCCGGTCAGGCCCACGGCCTTGCCGCCGGCGTGGTTGATCAGGTTGACGATCTCCTTGTTGACCTGGCCGCCCAGCACCAT
>CAZEOR010000217.1:0-5546 GCA_964513695.1 uncultured Thiobacillus sp. | reverse complement strand
AAAAAAATATACGTGTAGATCAACGCAGACCAGCAACAATACAACCGGAGCTGCTCTTTGGTGCCCAAGTCACAGTGCCGTTTGCTGGAGTGCCGACCAAAATATAAGTTTCAGCAGAACTGATGCCAGCCAGGTTATTTGTGGGCGTAACGGTGATCTCGTATGTCGTTCCAACTTTTGCCAAGCTGATCGAGCTGACACTATTCGGTGTGGTCGTAGAGTTGATGCCCGAACCAGTCAACGTTGAACAGTCAGCAGGCGAGCCTGACTGGACACAAAGATCAATGGCGGTCTTCGCCGGCCCGGCAGCTAGCAGGATTTCACTGTAACGGGCCTTTGCCGCGTACTTCTGGTAGGCCGGCACCGCGATGGCTGCCAGGATGCCGATGATGGCGATCACGATCAGCAGTTCGATCAAGGTAAAACCAGTCTGGCCGGAACGGGTTTGCATCGCTTTCATATTTCACTCCTATTGAGTTGAGGATTCGCGCCGTATCGGCGACATGGGGTCTTATGCGAGATCCGTGCCAGTTTCCCTGTTTGTGCACGTTCGGCCGGTGTATCGGCAGGAACAGGGCTTTCTTGAGGGTTATCGGCACTGCCGGGATATGCTCGGGTTGCCGTTGCCTTGGCTGACAACTCCCTGCACAGTGACGTTTTACGTCAGGGTGTTGCCATTGAATGGCATGACAACGCCGAATTATCCATGCCAACCTCCCTACTTCCCGCCCTCGATCCCGCCGGCAGTGCTGTTGTCGAGGCCTGCGCCGGCAGCGGCAAGACCTGGCTGCTGGTGTCGCGCATGATCCGGTTGTTGCTGGCGGGCGCGGCGCCATCCGAGTTGCTGGCGATCACTTTCACGCGCAAGGCGGCGGCGGAGATGCGTAACCGGCTGGATGGCTGGTTGACCGACCTGGCCCTGTCGCCGGATGAGGAGGCGATCGAATTCCTGGTCCAACGCGGCCTGGCCGAAGCGGATGCCCGGGTGGTATTGCCTAATGCGCGCGGCCTGCTGGAAAAGGTGCTCACCGCCAGGCCGGGGCCCATGATCACCACGTTCCACGGCTGGTTCTTCCATCTGCTTTCCCATGCCCCATTGTCCCTGCGTCGACCCGGCGAGGTGATCGAGGATGCGGTTTTGCTGCGTGAGGAAGCCTGGCATGCCTTTACCGAGAAGCTGGGGCTGGAGCGGGGTGGTTCGGTGGAATCGGCATTCACCGAACTGGCTGCCGAGTTGCCGCTCGCCAGCTTGCGTGAGTTGCTGGAAGGCCTGTTGGACAGGAGCGCGGAATGGTGGACCGCGGGATTGGAAAAGGCCGATCCGGTGGCGGCCGCCGGCGAGGATTTGGAATGCCTGTTGGGAGTGGCCGAAGGTGAGGATGTTTTCGCAGAATTGTTTGCAGCGCCGGGCTTCGCTGCCGAGTGTGCGGAATATCAGGGGCTCGTCGCGCGCAATGGCGCGCAAGGACTGAAGGGGGATTTGGAACGGGCGTCGGTATTGGAAATGGGGCTGGGTTTGATGAAGGCGGACGCTCTCTCCCCGGCCCTCCCCCGAGGAGAGAGGAAGACCGATGGGGTTGTTGAAGCGTTGCGACAGGGTTTTCTGACCCAGAAAAACACGCTCCTGGTGCGCAAGCCCGGCAAGGAACTGGACAAGCGTCTGGGGGACGAGGGGGCCGCCCGTTACCTGGAGCTGCATGAGCGTCTGGGCGAACAGGTCCGGCTCACGCTACACCGCCGCGCCGAGCAGCGCGCCTTGCGTCTGAACCGGCTCGGCCTCCTGGTCGGCCAGGCTTATCTGGAGGTCTATACGCAATTGAAGAGGGACCGGGGCGGCATGGATTTCAGCGATGGCGAGTTGGAGGTCGCCAAGCTGCTGGCCGACGAGGAAGCCGCAGCCGCGGTGCTGATGAAGCTGGACGCACGCTGGAAGCATGTGCTGCTGGACGAGTTCCAGGACACCAACCCTCTGCAATGGCGCATTCTGCGCGGCTGGCTGGAGGCCTACGGCGCGGATGCGGAGCGGCCCTCGGTATTCATGGTGGGCGATCCGAAGCAGTCCATCTACCGTTTCCGGCGCGCGGAACCTCGCCTGTTCGCGGCGGCGACCGAATGGCTGGAAGCCCGTTTCGCCTCCTGCCGTTACCCCCAAAATGAAACCCGGCGCTGCGCCCCGCGGGTGGTGGCCTGGGTGAATGCACTGTTCGCGGATCGGGACGACTACCCGGGCTTCGCCCCCCACACAGCGCATCAGGCCATCCTGCCCGGCTGGTGTGAACTGTATGCCGCGCCGCCGGATGAAAGTGAAATTCCCACTATTCCCTTCCGCAATCCGTTGCTCGACCCGCCGCCGGTCACCCCCCACAAGCGGGTGGGCGAGGCGGCCTGGGTGGCGGCGCGAATTCAGCATGTGGTGGGTCGGATGCATGTGGCAGAGGAAGGCGGCCGCCCCGCCCGCTTTTCCGACATCCTGGTACTCTACGCCAGCCGCGCCGACCTGGCGGTGTTCGAGGACGCCTTCAAGCAGGCCGGCATCCCCTATCTCACCGACCGGCGCGGCGGCCTGCTGAACACATTGGAGGCGAGCGATCTCGCCGCGCTGCTGACCGTGTTGGTCGCGCCCCTGGACAATCTGTCCCTGGCCCATTGCCTGAGGTCTCCAGTTTTCTTCTTCACGGATGAAGACCTGCAATACCTCGCGCGGGATGAGGGCGCCTGGTGGCAACGCCTGGCGCGATGGGCCGGGGCGAGTGATGCGCCAAGTCGCGTCAAGCGCGCCGCCACTTTGCTGGAGAGCTGGCGCGAGCAGGTCGGCAGGCTGCCGGTGCATGACCTGTTGGACCGCATCTTCCACGAGGGCGAGATATCCAGCCGCTATGGGCAGACTGTGCCCGAGCGCCTGAAAACCACAGTACTGGCCAACCTGGACGGTTTTCTCAATCTCTCGCTGACCCTTTCAGGTGGCCGCTATCCAAGCTTGCCTCGTTTCCTGGACGAGTTGCGGCAACTGCGCGACAAGGCTGGCCAGGATGGCCCTGACGAGCCTCCTTCCGACGGCGGCGATGTGGTGCGCATGCTTACCATCCATGGTGCCAAGGGTCTGGAGGCACCGGTGGTGTTCCTGATCAAAGCTGACCAGACTGGCGGCAGCGATGCCCATTTCGGCGTGGTCATGGACTGGTCGCCGGAGGCAGACCGGCCGACACATTTCTCCCTCTACGGCAGTTCGGAATGGCGCGGGCCGGGAAGGGATGCCTTGTTCGAGCGGGAAAAGGCCCAGGCCGAGCGGGAACGCCTGAATCTGCTCTACGTGGCCATGACCCGGGCGCGCCAGGCCTTGTTCATCTCCGGCGTGGACGACGGCAAGGCGGGGTCTTGGCTGGCGCAGGCGCGCCATGCGCTGGAGCGGGCCGAGATGGAAGACTTGCCGGAAATGGCCTGGGCAACTTCCTTTCCCCTTTCTCAAAGGGGGACCAAGCGGGATTTCACGACATCCGCACAGGCCGCCGAATTCAAATCCTCCCCACCCCCCCTTTTCCAAAGGGGGGAGATACCACCGGTCGGCTCCCGCATCGAACCCGCCGGTCCGGAGGCCGAGTTCGGCATCCTGCTCCATGCCTGGCTGGAGGGCATCACGGCAGGACTCGACGAAGCGGCGATGCGGGACCGGCTGGCGGTGGATCAGTCCACCGCTGAAAAGATCACCGCGGTCGCCCGGCGTATCCTCGCCCTGCCGGAGCTGGCGCCCGCCTTCGATGCCACCCGTCATCTGCGCGCCCACAACGAGCTGGAATTCCTGGACCGGGACGGAAGCATCGCCCGCATGGACCGGCTGGTGGAATTCGGGTCCGAGGTCTGGCTGCTGGATTACAAGACCGGTGGCCTGGACGAGCCCGATCTGGCGCGCCGGGCGGAAGCCCACCGGGAACAGATGGCCGGCTATCGGGCCGCGGCCGAGGCGCTCTACCCGGGCAAGGCGGTCCGCGTCGTCCTGGTCTTCGGCGACGGGCGCATCCACTGGCTGGAAGGCGGCGACATCATGGGCCATGATTCGCTCCAGCCCAGGCAACCCACACCATGACCGATACCCTCATCACCATCGTCGACGATGACGAAGCCGTGCGCGATTCCCTGGCCCTGCTGCTGAATTTCCGGGGCTACCGTACCCGCGCCTACGCCAGCGCGGAGTCCTGCCTGGCAGCCTGGCAGCCCGAATGGCGCGGGTGCCTGCTCCTCGACCTGCGCATGGGTGGCATGGACGGCCTGGCGCTGCAGCGAGCGCTGGCCGAACGGGGCAATGCCTTGCCCATCGTCTTTCTCACCGGCCACGGCGACCTGGCCCATGCCCGCGCGGCCCTGAAAGGCGGGGCGGTGGACTTCCTGGAAAAGCCCTATGAGGAATCCGCCCTGCTGGCGGCGGTGGCCGAAGCCATCGAGCGGGACAACCGGCAATACGCGGTCCAGTCCAGGGCCGCAGAGATTGGCGCGCGCATGGAACGGCTGTCGGATCGGGAACGACAGGTCATGGAGCTGGTGGTGGCCGGCAAGCCCAACCGGGAGATCGCCGCCGAACTGGGCATCAGCCCCCGCACCGTGGAAGTGTTCAAGGCCCGCATGATGGAAAAGATGCAGGCACGCAGCGTGCCGGAGCTGGTACGCATGCGTATGGAAGCCAGAGCCTAGGTCCGATATACGGCAATATCACCACCGGAATGATATAAGCACGTGGTAATTACATGGCATCCTGTCCGTTTACCGATGGCCCAAGCTAGCCAATTGGGCGGAAACGCCAGGACCATTCAATGTTTCAAACGAATCCGGCTGTTATCCGAGGAAAACTAAGCATGGCCCTGAATGGACTGTCCACCTTTGGCTTATTGATTATTGCCGGCTTGGTTGGTGGTGAGCTGGCACATCGCACTGGCTTCCTGCCACGTATTACCGGGTTCATCTTCATCGGTTTGATCCTAGGTCCCAGTGTTACCGGTCTGCTCAGCGGAGAGATGATGGATACCGCTCGCATTCTGGTCGATGTGGCGCTAGGCCTGATTCTGTTCCGAGTCGGGCGCTTGTTAGATCTGAGCGCTGTTCTTGCGAACCGTGCCTTGTTTGCGGCCTCGGTGCTGGAATCCACGTTGGCATTCTTCGCAATCTACTGGGTATTGCGGCAATTTGCCGTCAGCCCTGTGGAATCGGCTTTGGCCGCCGCAATTGGCATGTCTTCCTCCCCGGCAGTTGTGGTCATGGTAGCGAGAGAACTGAATGCCAAAGGCGCTCTGACCGACAACACCCTATCCCTGGTCGCACTTAATAACGTCTTTTCCTTTTTTACCTTCACTGCGCTCTTGCCATATCTGCATCACGCCAACGATGTTGCCTGGGCTACTGCGATCTGGAATCCCCTGTCACGGCTCGCGATTTCCCTGCTTCTGGCAACTGGGCTAGCCTGGTTGCTCCTGCTACTGGCACGACGAATGAATCGCCAAGAAGGTGTGCAGTTTGCTTTGCTGGTTGGCCTCATCGTTGGCTCGGTGGGCTTGGCAAAG
>CAZEOR010000216.1:0-5555 GCA_964513695.1 uncultured Thiobacillus sp. | reverse complement strand
GGTGGCGAAGTTGTCGCAGGCGTCGATCACCACATCGGCGGCGGCCACCAGCCCCATCAGTTCCACTTCTCCGACCCGGTGCTCAATGGGCGTGACCCGGCAGTCCGGGTTGATCTCGGCCAGGGCGCGGCGGGCGGATTCCGCCTTGTTGACGCCCACGGTGGACTCCCGGTGCACGATCTGGCGTTGCAGATTGGTCAGGTCCACGATGTCGCCGTCGCAGATGGTGAGATGGCCGACCCCGGCGGAAGCCAGGTAGAGGCAGGCGGGAGAGCCCAGCCCGCCTGCGCCGATGAGCAGGACATGGCCCTTGAGCAGCTTGTCCTGCCCGGCCAGGTCAATCTGGGGCAGCAGGATGTGGCGGCTGTAGCGGATGAGTTGGCGGTCGTCCATGGTGGTCTCACTTGATCTGGGCAGTGCGTGGCGGTTTGGTTCCCCCTTTGTAAAGGGGGGAGTGGGAAGAGGTTCGCTCCTTGGGTCAAAGCAATCCCTCGAAGGGCTGCACTTCCACCAACTCCCCTGCCGCCACGCTGCCGCTCTCTTCCGGCAGGACGATGAAGCAGTTGGCGTCGGCCATGGAACGCAGCACGCCGGAGCCCTGGTTGCCGGACAGCTTCACCTTCCACTCGCCGTTTTCCCGGAACAGCACGCCCCGGGGAAACTCGCGCCGGCCGGACAGTTTGCGGATGGGCGCGGCGCTGGGCACGCGGAAGCTGGGGCGGATCGGCAGCGGGCTTTCGCCCTGGAGCTTGACCAGGGCATCCAGCACGATCTGATAGAAGTTCACCATCACCGCCACCGGGTTGCCGGGCAGGCCGAACAGCCAGGCCTTGCCGAGGCGACCAAAAGCCATCGGGCGGCCCGGCTTGATGTCGATCTTCCAGAAGCGCACCTCGCCCAGGCGGGCCATGATGTCCTTGACGAAGTCCGCCTCGCCCACGGAGACGCCGCCGGTGGTGAGGATGGCGTCGGCTTGCTCGGCGGCTTCGGCGAAGGCCTGTTCCATGAGGACCGGATCGTCCCGCACCACGCCCATGTCCAGGATATCCACGCCCAGCTTGGTCAGCGCCCCGAACAGGGTGTAGCGGTTGCTGTCGTAGACCTCGCCCGGGGCCAGGGGCCGGCCGATGGAGGCCAGCTCGTCGCCGGTGGAGAAGAAGGCGATACGCGGCCGGCGCCGTACCGTCACCTCGGCGAAACCCAGGGAGGCCATGAGGCCCAACTCGGAAGGGCCGATCTTCTTGCCGGCGGAAAGGGCGGGCTTGCCAGCGGCCAGATCCTCGCCGGCCCGGCGCACGTTCTGGCCGGGCTTCTGCACGGCGGGCAGGATGACGCGCATTGACTCCCCCTCGCCCTCCACCCGGGCGACTTCCTGCACCATCACCGAATCCGCGCCCCGGGGCAGCACCGCGCCGGTCATCACCCGCACCGCCTGGCCCGGCCCCACCACGCCGGAGAAGGCGCCGCCGGCATAGGCGGTGCCGACGATGGCGAGACGGGTCTCCGCGCCGGTGAGGTCCTCGGCCCGTACGGCGTAGCCGTCCATGGCCGAGTTGTCGTGGGCGGGCACGTCGAAGGGAGCGATCACGTCCCGCATCAGCACCCGGCCCAGGGCCGAGCGGATGGGCACGGTCTCCCAGCCTTCGACGGGGGAGACGGCGGAAAGCAGGATTTCGCGCGCCTGGGCGACGCTCAGGGCGGCTTCCTTGCCGCCGCAGCCGGTGGGGTCGGTCATGTTGGGTTCCTTTGCACTGGGCCTTGGAACCCCCCTTTGCAAAAGGGGGGCAGGGGGGATTCGTCGGTGCCCAGGGAAATCGACATCAGCGAAATCCCCCTCAATCCCCCTTTTTCAAAGGGGGAGGTAGGTTGGTGGAGAAGCATGCCGCTCACCAAGCCCATGCTATTACTTCCCAGCGTCCGGGAAGAACAACTGCTCGCCGTTGATCTTGTAGTCGGCGATGGCGGCCTGGCCTTCGGCGCCGGTGATCCAGTTGACGAATTTCATGCCGGCGTCCCTCTTGACGTGAGGGTGCTTGGCCGGGTTCACCAGCATGACGCCGTAGGGGTTGAACATCTTGCGGTCGCCGGCGAAGACGATCTCCAGGTCCTGGCGGTTCTTGAAGGCCAGCCAGGTGCCCCGGTCGGCCAGGGTGTAGGCGCCCAGGGCGGCGCTCATGTTGAGGGTGGGGCCCATGCCGGAACCGGCCTCCTTGTAGCCCGCCGAGGCCTTCGGATCGACGCCGGCACCCTGCCAGAAACGCAGTTCCGCCGCGTGGGTGCCGCTCTTGTCGCCCCGGGAGACGAAGGGGGCGGCGCTGGCCGCCATGCGTTTGAAGGCGTCGGTGGCGTCCTTCGCTGCCTTCACCTTGGCCGGGTCGGCCTTGGGACCCACCAGCACGAAGTCGTTGTACATCACGTCCCGGCGCTCCACGCCGTAGCCATCGGCGACGAACTTGTCCTCGGCGGGCCGGTCGTGCACCAGCAGCACGTCGGCGTCGCCCCGGCGGCCGGTATCCAGGGCCTGGCCGGTGCCCAGGGCCACCACTTTCACCTGGATGCCGGTCTTGGCGGTGAACTTGGGCAGGATGTGGCCGAACAGGCCGGACTGCTGGGTGGAGGTGGTGGAGGCCAGCACGATGTCTTCCGCCTGGACGGGCGCAGCGAGCAGCAGGACGGCGGCGGCGATGCTCAGGCGTCGAAGGAAATGCGCCATGGGAGTTCTCCTTGAATGAACAGCCTGGCCTCGTGGGACTGGGGCCGGGAAAAGAAGCGGGCCGAGGGCGTATGTTCCCGCACCCGTCCCGATTCGATGAAGACGATGTCGTCGGATATTCGCATGGCCTGGCCCAGGTTGTGGGTGGTCATGACGATGCGGGCGCCGTCGGTACGGATTTCCCGGATGATGGCCTCCACCGCTTCCGTCGCCGTGGGGTCCAGGGCGGCGGTGGGTTCGTCCAGCAGCAGCAGGCGCGGCTTCACCGCCCAGGCCCGGGCCAGGGCCAGGCGCTGGCGCTCGCCGCCGGATAGGTGGCGGGCGCTGTCCCGTGCGCGATGGGCCAGGCCCACCCGGGCCAGCATCTCGCCCACCCGCTTGCGGGTTTCGTCCCGGGACAGCCTGAGGGGCTTGAGCCCCAGGGCCGCGTTGTCGGCCACCGTGGTGCGCAACAGCATGGGCTGCTGGAACACCATGGCGATGGACTCGTTCGGTTGCCCGCCGCCGTTCCAGGCGATGACGCCGCCGTCGGGCTGTTCCAGGCCCGCCAGCATGCGCAGCAGCACGCTTTTCCCGGCGCCGTTGGGGCCCAGGATCACCGAAATGCCCTCGCCGCCCAGGGTCAGGTCGATGCCAGCCAGGACCGACCGGCCGTTGGGGGTGAAGCGGAGTTGTTGGAGGCGGATGGGGAACATGGTCAGCGTGCCCCCTGGCCGACAACGCCAGGGTGGGTGGACTTCCCCCTTTCGTAAAGGGGGATGGAGGGGGATTTTGCCAAGCCTGGTGTGGCCACTACCGGCAAATCCCCTCTGGCCCCCCTTTTACAAAGGGGGGAAATCGGTATCGCGGGGGACATAGGGATTCCCGGTGTCATTGGCTCACCCATACTTCCGCATGGCCCATTGCCGCAGGCCGTAGGCCAGGGCGTTGAGGCCCAGCACCAGCGCGATCAGCACGGCTCCCAGGGCGATGGACAGGGGCAGGTCGCCCTTGGCGGTCTCCAGGGCGATGGCGGTGGTCATGACCCGGGTGAAGCCTTCGATGTTGCCGCCGACGATCATCACCGCGCCCACTTCCGAAATGGCGCGGCCCAGGCCGGCCAGCACCGCGACCACCAGGGAGAAGCGGCAGTCGAACAGCAGCGTCTGCACGCTTTGCCGGCGCGAGAAGCGAAAGGCCTGGAGCTCGACGGCGTATTCACGCCAAGCGTCCTCGACGATCTGGCGCGCCAGGGCGGCGATGAGGGGGGTCACCAGCAGCGTCTGGGCGATGATCATGGCGCCGGGGGAGAACAGCAGACCCAGGCTGCCCAGGGGGCCGGAGCGGGACAGGATGAGATAGACGATCACCCCCAGCACCACCGAGGGCATGCCCATCATGGCGTTGAGGAAGACGGTGAGGCTGGAACGGCCGCGAAAGCGGGCCACCGCCACCCAGGCGCCCAGGGGCAGGCCCAGCAGGGTGCCCAGCAACACGGCGGAGAGGCTGACTTGCAGGGACAACCACACGATGGACAGCACCTGGGCATCCAGGGTGCCGAGCAGGGTGAAGGCGTCCAGCAGGGTGGGGAACATGGAGGCGGATTATCGTCCAGGGAGGTTTGCCTGGGCGTTTCCCCCTTTAAGAAAGGGGGAAGAAACTCTCTTCGGCTTCATCATTAGCCGCCTCCCCGCTGCATCGCCAAGTCCATCCGCCGCAGCATGCGTTCCCGGGCAACGGAGTTACCGGCCGTGAAACGAATGGAAGCCTTCAGGGTGGGTAGGCGCAACAGGGCGATGACCCGGTCCGGGCCGGGGGTTAGGCGGATTTTCATGGTGGCGTCGCCGTCGTCGACCCGGAGTTCCAGGGGGCCGCCGCGCAGCCCTTCCGGAAAGGCAGGGCGCAGACCAGGGGCGAACTCGGCGGGGGTGGCAGACACCTCCCGTTCCAGGGCTTTCCCATCCTCCCAAACCAAGTTCAGCCGCCGGCCAGATCAGCCACCAGGATCAACCACCAGCAATAGGCGGCCACACCGCCAACTGGTCTCCCGCGCTCAGTTGCCGGGTCGGGCGCTCGCCGGGGGCGACGTAGACACCGTTGATGAGTACCAGATGCACCAGGCGCTCGGGCAACTGGAAGCGCTTCAGGATGTCCGCGACCGACTCGCTTTCCCCGGCTTCCAGGTCCACCCGGTTGTCCAGGCTGCCGGGTGGAAGGTAGTCGGACAGGCTGGCGAAGAGTTTCAGGGTGATCTGCATGGTTCAGTGTATGGGGCTCAGTGGATCAACGCGGTGGGCTGCTGGCTGCACGCCACATAGGCCTCCGGGAAGCGCAGGGGCGCTTCGGCGAGGACTTTCTTCCAGCGGCCCAGTCTGGTGCGGTTCTGGATCAGGCCACGCAGCACGCCGACGTGCTGGGTGAGGCCGATGGAGGTGGCGCCGATCAACACGTCGCCCTGGAATTGCAGGCTGAGATAGCGGTAGTGGTCCTTGTCCACCAGTTCCACGCCGTCCTTTTCCTCCGTGCCCCACCACTGGCCGAAGGACGAGGAAATCAGGCCCAGGGTATCCAGCACGTTGATGGCCAGGACGCCGGGCAGCTTCACGTTCTGGCCGGCCATGTTCAGGGCCGCGACGCGGGCCTGGTCGGCGGCGTTGGGCTGGATGGCGGAAACCAGGTGGGCGCCAGTGAACAGGTCCGGCGCCTCGGCCACGTCGCCGGCCGCGTAGATGCCGGGCACCGAGGTTTCCATGTGGTCGTTCACCAATACCCCCTTGGCCACATGCACCGGGGTGGCTTCCAGGAAACTGACGTTGGGCACCACACCGGCGGCGACGATGAGCAGGTCGCAGGGCAGGGTTTC
>CAZEOR010000215.1:0-5557 GCA_964513695.1 uncultured Thiobacillus sp. | reverse complement strand
GGTCTGGAGCACCGGGTCCCAGTTCACCAGGCGCTTGCCGCGATAGATCAGGCCCTCGTTGTAGAGGCGCACGAAGACTTCCGTGACGGCGGTGGACAGGCCCTCGTCCATGGTGAAGCGCTCCCGCGACCAGTCCGGGCTGGTGCCCAGGCGGCGCATCTGGCGCGTGATGGTGGAGCCGGAGTGCTCCTTCCATTCCCACACCTTCTCCAGGAATTTCTCCCGGCCCAGGTCGTGGCGGCTGACCTTTTTCGCGTCGAGTTGGCGTTCCACCACGATCTGGGTGGCGATGCCGGCGTGGTCGGTACCCGGCTGCCACAGGGTGTTGTCGCCGCGCATGCGGTGGTAGCGGGTCAGGGCATCCATGAGGCCATGCTGGAAGGCGTGGCCCATGTGCAGGGTGCCGGTGACGTTGGGGGGCGGCAGCAGAATGCAATAGAAGGGCTTGTTCTCCTCCCGGCCCATGCCGTAGTAGCCGGCGCCTTCCCAGTGGGCATACCAGCGTTTCTCGATGTCGTGGGGCTCGAAGGATTTGGCGAGTTCCATGTTCCGTTCCGATAAAGCAAAGACGCGGAACGTTGCCGCGCCGCGCCTCGATGGGTGAATTTAGAGAAATTATACGGTCTGGGCCACCTTGGCCGCAGTGGGAGTCATTGTCCCTCGTCCTTATGCTTGTCCAACTCATCCCTGATGGCCTTGCGAACGGCTTCCTCCATGCGCAATTGCTGGCGGATGAACATGTCCGTAAGGCGCTGCTCCATGGCGACCACCAGACGCTCCATCTCCGCGCTCATATCAGAGGGCAGTGAAAGTGGCGGGTTGGCATTGCGAAGATCGCCCGCACGGCGGCCGTCCAGGCGTCGGTCGCCCAGTCTTCGATCCAATTCGCGTCGATCTAGCTGGCGCCGTTCCTGGGCTCGGCGTTCGCCTTCTCCCAAGGTTTCCTGGTTTGGATCGACGACTTCGGTGAGTAGCGGGAAATCCTCGAACTCCAATCCTTTGTCCAGCAAAGCGTCTGGCGCTCGCTTTCCCAGCAGGGCGTCGATCTTGCCGAACAGATCGGGATCATCCGTGCTCATTTGGCCGCCGCCAGGTCGTGGGTATCCACTTGATAGCCCCGCTCCTTGAAGTAGCGCAGGCGGATGCGGGCCCGCTCCCGATCCCCCTCTTCCGTGGTGACGATCTCCATGACACGGGCGAAGCGGCTGAAAAAGTCAGGCGTTTCGTCATCCAGGTTGATGAGCACATCGGCGCTGGACAACTCGTTCGGGTTGTCCCCGATCAGGATGGGTGTCTGCCGGGCCAGGGGATGGCCACAGCGCACATGGGGCAGGAAGGACAATTGCTGGGCAGTCCAGAACAGACCATCCAGTTCCTGGCAGCGGTTCGGCTGACGGGAATAGACCAGAGCCTGCTGACCGCTCTGGAAGGTCTTGGCGGCCAGTTTGCGGGCTACCTCGGCTTTCCCGGGGGCATTAAAGTAGAAATCGATGCGGGTCATCGGTGGTGCGGGATGTCACACGTGGTTGCGAAGGTTAGTGCTATAACGCCCACCACGCCAGCCATTGGAATTTTCAGCATGAATTCCTGTCCATCGCTGCCGCCCCAACCCATATCAGGAGACTCCCATGAAACCCTTGCATCGACTCGCCCTGCTTGCCTTCGCTTTGGGCCTGGCGGCCGCGCCGGCCCGCGCCGAAATCGAAACCTTCAGCATCGACCCCACCCACAGTTTCGCCAACTGGGAACTGCGTCATGTTGTGGCCCTCACCAGCGGCACCTTCTGGGACATCAAGGGCAAAGTCCTGCTGGATACGGCCAATCTGGCCAAATCCTCGGTGGACGCCACCATCAGCGTCTACAGCCTTAACTCCAGCCATCTGCGCCGGGATGTGCATGTGTTGACCGATGAATTTCTGGATGCCCGCAATTATCCCGAGATGAAATTTGTCTCCACCAGCGTTGCCCCGGCCAGTGCCGAAAAAGGCGTCATGACCGGCCAGCTCACACTGCACGGCGTCACCAAACCGGTCAAGCTGGATTACCAGATCCTCGGCATGGGCCAGGACCCCTGGGGCGGCATGCGCGCCGGCTTCAAGGCCACCACCCGCATCAACCGTTCCGATTTCGGCATCACCAAGTACACGCCCACGGGCCCGGTCGGCAACGAGGTGGATATCACTCTGCTGATCGAGGGCATCAAGCTGGGCGCCGACGGCCAGCCCTGGAACGCGAAGAAGGCCGCCGAGGAAGCCGCCGCGAAGAAAGCGGCGGAAGACAAGGCCAAGGCGATCTCCTATCCGGCCGCCACGCCGGTACCTGCCGCCATGACGCCCCCCGCCACCAAGGATGAAAGCACGGAGGACAAGCTGAAACGCAAGCTCAAGGGCCTGCTCAACTGAGCCCACAAGAACGAAACACCATCGGCCGGGGAAACCCGGCCGAGTCGTTCCTGCCGGGCGGAGCCGCGTCGAAACCTCATTGAAGAGGGAACCCCAGGGGCTATGCTGAAGTTGCCGATTGCGGCACAGCTATTCGGAGGTCCTTATGAAAGCGGTTCGTGAACTCATCCTGATTCCCCTGGTGATCGCCGGCTTTGGCTTGGCATCCCCCTCGTTGGGGCAAAGCGCGGCCCCCAGTCGGGAACGTCAGGCCGATTGCCAAAAACAGGCGGCCGAAAAGGGGCTGCGCAGCGGACCGGAACGCCGTGACTTCATGCGCCAGTGCGTGCACGGCACCGCCACTCCGACCGCGGCCAAGGCCAAGGCCGCCCCGGCTGCGGAACCGGCCAAGCCCGCGACACCCGCCGAGCCGGCAAAGCCGGCCATGGCGAAAGAACCCGCCAAGGCGTCCGCGCCGCCGCCGAACCTGAAAGACGAATGCCGAAAACAGGCGGATGAGAAATCCCTGCGCGGCAGCGAGCGTCGCGACTTCATGCGCTCTTGCATGCGGCCCAAATAGGCTTGGTGTCGGAAATGGAAACGGCCGGGAAATCCCGGCCGTTTTTTCGTCCTGCCGACTCAGCGGCCGCGCCGGATTGCCTCCGCGCAGGCTTCGCCCAATCCCGCCGGGCTCTTCGCCACCACCACGCCGGCTGCTTCCAGGGCGGCGATCTTCTCCGCCGCCGTGCCCTTGCCGCCGGCGATGATGGCGCCGGCATGGCCCATGCGCTTGCCGGGGGGCGCGGTAACCCCAGCGATATATCCAGCGACGGGTTTGGTCACACTCGCCTTGATGTATTCGGCCGCCTCCTCCTCCCGGCTGCCGCCGATCTCGCCCACCATGATGATGGCCTCGGTTTCCGGATCGGTCTGGAACATCTCCAGGCAGTCGATGAAATCCAGCCCCTTGATGGGATCGCCGCCGATGCCCACGCAGGTGCTCTGGCCCAGGCCCAGTTTGGTGGTCTGGTACACCGCCTCGTAGGTCAGCGTTCCGGAGCGGGAGACGATGCCTACCTTGCCCTTGCGATGGATGAAGCCGGGCATGATGCCGATCTTGCACTCGTCCGGGGTGATGATGCCCGGACAGTTGGGGCCGATCAGCACCGCGCCGTTGGCCCGTATGGCCGCCTTCACGTTGATCATGTCGCGCACTGGGATGCCCTCGGTGATGCACACCACCACCTGGATGCCCGCCTCCGCCGCCTCCAGGATGCCGTCGGCGGCGAAGCCGGCAGGCACGTAGATGACTGAAGCGTCGGCGCCGGTGGCCCTCACCGCGTCCTTCACCGTGTTGAACACGGGCAAGTCCAGGTGGCGCTGGCCGCCCTTGCCGGGGGTGACGCCGCCCACCATCCGGGTGCCATAGGCCAGGGCCTGCTCGGAGTGGAAGGTGCCCTGCTTGCCGGTGAAGCCCTGGCAGATGACCTTGGTGTCCTTGTTGACCAGGATGCTCATGTCAGTTCCCTCCCACGGCGGCCACAGCCAGTTTCGCCGCCGCGTTCAAGTCGTCGCTGGCCTGGATGGCCAGACCGGATTCCGCCAGCATCTTGCGTCCCAGGTCCACGTTGGTGCCTTCCAGGCGAACCACCACCGGGATAGTGACGCCCACCTCCTTCACCGCGTCGATGACGCCCTGGGCGATGACGTCGCAACGCATGATGCCGCCGAAGATGTTGATCAGCACCGCCTTCACGTTGGGGTCGGAAAGGATGATCTTGAAGGCCTGGGCCACCGTGGCCGCCGTGGCGCCGCCGCCCACGTCGAGGAAGTTGGCGGGCATGCCGCCGGACAGCTTGATCAGGTCCATGGTGGCCATGGCCAGACCGGCGCCGTTCACCATGCAGCCGATGTTGCCGTTGAGGGCAATGTAGTTCACCTCGTGAGCGTGGGCCTCGGCCTCCTTGGGGTCGATCTGGGTTTCGTCGGCAATGGCCGCCAGGGCCTTCTGGCGGTAGAGGGCGTTGTCCTCCACGCCCATCTTGCAATCCAGGGGCAGCAGCTTGCCATCCGTGGTGACGATGAGGGGGTTGATCTCCAGCAGGGCGAGATCCTTCTCCAGGAAGACCTGGTAAAGGGTCTTGGCCATCTTCACGAAGGCACCGATCTGGTCGCCCTCCAGGCCCAGGCCGAAGGCCAGGTTGCGGCCCTGGTAATCCATGAAGCCGGTGACCGGGTTGACCCATTCCTTGAGAATCTTCTCCGGCTCGCTGCGGGCCACTTCCTCGATCTCCATGCCGCCTGCGGCGGAGGCCACGAAGCCGATGCGCTCGGCGCCCCGGTCCACGGTGATGGAGAGATATAGCTCCCGGGCGATGGGCAGGGTCTCCTCGATGAGGAGCTGGTTCACCGGCTGGCCGTCGGGAGCGTTCTGGTAGGTGGTGAGGCGGGAGCCCAGCAACTGGCCGGCCACGGCGGAGAGTTCGTCCGTCGAACGCACCAGCTTGACGCCCCCAGCCTTGCCCCGGCCGCCCGCGTGGATCTGGGCCTTGGCGACCCAGGCGCAACCGCCAAGTTCGGCGGCGGCCGCCGCGCATTGGTCGGCTCCGCTCACCACCACGCCCCGGGGCGTGGGGATGCCGTAGTCGCGCAGTACGGCTTTGGCCTGGTATTCGTGTAAGTTCATGAAAGTCCGCCTCCAGTCTCTCGAAGCTGTCATTCTCCGGCAAACCGTTGTGCACTGCCATAAGCCGGCAGTCCGGCGCGGTATCATGACGGCCTTCTGGAAAGGTCATACATGAAGGAAATCCTGGTTCTCTATTACAGCCTGCACGGGTCCGTTAAACAGCTGGCCCAGCATCTGGCCCACGGCGTCGAATCGGTGCCGGGTATGGGCGCCCGGGTGCGCACGGTGCCTAAGGTCATGACGGAAAGCGACGCGCCGGCCAAGCTGGTGCCGGACGCCGGCGCCCCTTTCGCCAGCCATGACGATCTGCGCGAGTGTATCGGTCTGGCCGTGGGCTCTCCCACCCGCTTCGGCAACATGGCCGCCCCCATGAAGCATTTCTGGGACGGCACCTCGGGCCTCTGGATCAACGGCGACCTGGTGGACAAGCCGGCCTGCGTGTTCACCTCCACCGCCAGTCTGCACGGCGGCCAGGAAACCACCCTGATGT
>CAZEOR010000214.1:0-5558 GCA_964513695.1 uncultured Thiobacillus sp. | reverse complement strand
ATCGTCATCGGTACCCTGTTCCAGCAGGTGCTCATCATCGCCAACACCACACGCAAGCTGGAGGCCACCATCCTCGAGGCGGCGCGCACCCTGGGCACACGGGGCGCCCGTCTGGTGACCAAGGTGGTGCTGCCCGGCATCCTGCCCGACCTATACCGGGATCAGCGCATATTGCTCGGATGGGCCTGGACCTACCTGATCGTGGCCGAGCTCATCGGTACCAGTTCCGGCATCACCTGGTACATCACCCAGCAGGCCCGCTACCAGCATTTCGACAACGTCTACGCCGCCATCATGATCATCGGCGTCCTCGGTTTCGGCATTGATCTTCTCCTGGCCCGCCTCGGTCGCCGCCTGTTCCCCTGGGACCGCACCCAGGACCGTCGCTGAGAGGGCCGCCATGAATCCCACAGCCATGAACCAAGCTCCTCTGCCTGACTACCTGGACCAGTCGGACGCGGTCAGGGAGCGCTTCGAAAAAATCCGCCAGCGCGAGGTCATCCTGGAAGTATGTCGGCTCGGCAAGCGCTACCGCTCGCTCCAGGGCGAAGTGGAAGCCCTGCGCGGCATCGACTTCAGCGTGCGGCGGCGCGAGTTCGTCTGCGTCATCGGCCCCTCCGGCTGCGGCAAGTCCACCCTGATCCGCATCCTCGCTGGTCTGGAGGACCACACATCCGGAGACGTGCTGCTGGACGGCAAGCCGGTGAAGGGGCCGGGCCAGGACCGGGGCATGGTGTTTCAGGGTTACTCCCTGTTCCCCTGGTTGACTGTAAAAAAGAACGTCATGTTCGGCCCGGAGATGAACGGCCGGGGCAAGCTGGACGCCGAGCGGGACGCCTTGCTCTGGCTGGAGCTGGTGGGCCTGGAGAAGTTCGCAGATGCCTATCCGCACCAGCTTTCCGGCGGCATGCGCCAGCGGGTGGCCATCGCCCGCGCCCTGGTGAATCAGCCGCGCATTCTGCTCATGGACGAGCCCTTCGGCGCCCTGGACGCCCAGACCCGCGCCAAGATGCAGTCCCACCTCATCGACATCTGGCGCAACGTGGACGTCACGGTGCTGTTCATCACCCACGACCTGGACGAGGCCATCTACCTGGCCGACCGCATCCTGGTCCTCAAGGCCCATCCCGGCGAGGTGCAGGAAGTGATCGAGGTGCCCGTGCCCCGGCCCCGCTCCCCCGGCCAGTTCAACTCGCCGGAATTCCGCGCCACCAAGGCGCGCCTGGAGGAACTCATCCACCCGGCGCCGGAGCCCGAGCCGGAAGACGAGCAGAAGGTGCATCCGCATCTGATCCGCTTCACCGACGTGCACGACAACGTGGAGTGAAGGCGATGCGCTGGTCCGATCTCACCTGGTCCGAAATCCCCAACCTGCTGGAGCAATGCGGCCACGCCGCCATCCTGCCCGTGGGCGCCACCGAGCAGCACGGCCCGCACCTGGGCACCGGGGTGGACTTCGTCATCGCCGAGAAGCTGTGCACGGCGGTGGCGGAAAAGACCGGCGTGCCCATGCTGCCGGTCCTGCCCTACGGCTGCTCCATGGGCCACAGCCGGCGCTGGCCCGGCACCCTGGCGGTGCAGCCCACCACCCTGATCCAGTTCGTCAGGGAGATCGGCGACTGGGCCTACCACAGCGGCATCCGCCGCCTGTTCATCGTCAACGCCCACGTCACCAATGCCGCGCCCCTGCGCTGCGCCCTGGAGATGCTGCGGGCCGAGCACGACGACCTCATGGTGGCCGTCATCAACACCGCCTCCATCAGCGAGCGGGTGCGCGCATTCCACTTCGCCGACGCCGCCGACTGGCACGCCAACGACGCCGAGACCTCCCTCATGCTGGCCATCGCCCCCGAAGGCGCGCGGCCCGACAAGCTGGCCGAGGCCGACGACCCGGACCGCACCTGCGGCTGCGTCTTCGCCCATCCGGTCAACCGCACCAGCCTCAACGGCGTCACCGGCGCCCCCAGCCTTGCCACGGTGGAGAAGGGTGAACAGTGGTTCGAGTGGCTGGTGGCCGACCTCGCCGCCCTCATCGGCAACGGCTGCGCGGAAACGCCGCCCCTGGATTTTTCCTATTTCGAACCCGTCCGACGGAACGCCCCATGACCTCCCCCGAATACATCGACAAGCTGAAGCAGGAACTCACCGAAAAGGGCGTGAAGTACTGCATCGGCGCCTACGTGGACATCCACGGCGTGCCCAAGGCCAAGGTGGTGCCCATCGACCACCTGGCCCACATGGCCAAGGGCTCCGAGCGCTACACCGGCTACGCCCTGGACGGCCTGGGCCAGGCTCCCAACGACGACGAGCTCACCTCGGTGCCGGACATGGACCGGGCCGTCCAGCTGCCCTGGGAACCCAAGATCGCCTGGATTCCCGCCGACAACCACTTCCAGGGCAAACCCTATCCCCTCAACACCCGCGTCGCCCTCAAGAACCAGCTGGCCGAGGCGGCCAAGCTGGGCTACGGCATGAACCTGGGCATCGAGTGCGAGATCTTCCTGCTCAAGCAATCCGAGGACGGCAGCCTGTCGGTGCCGGTGGCCGACGACAAGCTGACCAAGCCCTGCTACGACGTGCGCGGCTTCGTCGACAACTTTTCCTGGCTGGACAAGGTGGCCAGCGCCATCAACGGCCTGGGCTGGGATCTGTATTCCTTCGACCACGAGGACGCCAACGGCCAGTTCGAGTTCGACTTCAACTATGCCGACGCGCTGACCACCTGCGACCGCCTCACCTTCTTCCGCTTCATGGCCAAGCACTACGCCAAGGAGGAGGGCCTGCTGGCCACCATGATGCCCAAGCCCTTCGCCGACAAGACTGGCAACGGCGCCCACTTCAACATGTCCCTCTACGATCTGGCGACGGGCAAGAACCTGTTCGCCTGCGATCCCAAGGACGACCCCCACGGCATCGGCCTCACACCCTTGGGCTACCAGTTCGTCGCCGGCATCCTCAAGCACGGCCGCGCCCTGTGCGCCGTGTTCGCGCCCACGGTGAACAGCTATAAGCGCCTGGTGCGGCGCGGCGCCATGAGCTACTTCTCCTGGGCGCCCGTGTTCAACTCCTGGGGTTCCAACAACCGCACCAACTCCGTGCGCATTCCCGCCGGCGGCGGCCGCTGCGAATCCCGCAACGCCGACGGCGCGGTGAATCCCTATCTTGCCGCCACCCTGGTGCTGGCCGCCGGCCTGGATGGCGTGCGCGAAGGGCTCGATCCGGGCGCCCCCAACGAGGACAACCTCTACGCCATCAGCGAGGCGGAGCGGGCCGAGCGGGGCATCGAGTTCCTGCCCCAGACCCTCCAGGAAGCCGTCGCCGCCTTCGCCGCCGACCCCCTGGTGGAAGCCACTCTGGGCAAGGAATTGCGCGACGAGTTCATCCGCTACAAGACCGAGGAGTGGGAGGCCTATCACCTGTCGGTCAGCAAGTGGGAAGTGGACCGCTATTCGTACATGTTCTAAGAGAGCCCCAGGAGCCAACATGTCCACCCCCGTCAGCCGCATCAGCATCTCCCTGCCGCCGGACCTGCTCGACGAGCTGGACCGCATGGTGGCGAGCCGCGGCTACGGCAGCCGTTCCCAGGGCATCGCCGAGATGGTCAATTACCAGCTGGCCGAGCATAAGCGCGCCCTGGGCGACGAGGTCATGGCCGGCACCCTCACGCTGCTCTACAACCGGGCCGCCCGTGGCCTGCAAGGCAAGCTCGCTGATCTGCAATACCAGCACATCGCCGAGGTCATCAGCTCCCTGCACGTGCACCTCTCCGAAGACCAGATGCTGGAAGTGTTGCTGGTGCAGGGGCCGGCCAGCCAGCTCCAGGCCATCGCCAACGAGATGATCGCCCTGCGCGGCGTCATCACCGGGCACCTGCAACTGTTGGCGGCGGTGATCCCGCCCCTGCATGCGCCCGACCGAAACACCAAGGACTGAGCATGGAACATCCCGAACTCGCGCTCGACAACCCGCCGGCTTCGGCACCCGTGGACGCCATCGAACACTGGCGCGATTTTCCCAACCTCGGCGCTCCCGACCTGCCCGAGGGCCAGGTGCTGTTCTCCGAACTGGTGCCCGGCGGCTGCCACTGGTCCTACGTGCTGCCCCGGGGCGTCACCCTGCGCATCACCGCCCTGGATGCCGGCGCCAACCTCTCCCTGGTGCTCTATTCGGCACGGGAGAAGCTGGAGCGCTACAACATGCCCGACTCCCTCAAGGCCCAGCACACGGCTCACTACAGCAAAGGCCATGTGCTCATGAGCGACATGGGCCGATCCCTGGCCTCCCTCACCGCCGACAGCGTGGGCTGGCACGATCCCCTGGGCCTGCTCCTGGACAACCGGCTCATGCGCGAGAAATACGGTGACCACCCATACCAGCAGTACCGCAATGGCATGTACCGCTCCGGCCGGGACGGCCTGCTCATCGAGATCGGCAAATACGGTCTGGCCAAGCGGGACCTGGTGGCGCCGGTGAACTTCTTCAGCAAGGTGACGGTGGACGAGGAAGGCCGCTTCCATTTCGTGCCCGGCCACACCAAGGCCGGCGATTTCCTGGACCTGCGCCTGGACATGGACGTGCTGGTGGCTTTCTCCGCCGCGCCCCACCCCCTCGACCCCAACCCGGCCTACGCCCCCGGCAAGGTGGGCCTGACGGCATGGCGTTCCGGGCCCGCGCCCAGGGACGACTACTGCCGCGCCTTCCGTCCGGAAAACGCGCGGGCTTTGCACAACAGCGACATGCTGTATCTGATCTGAGGAGTCGCCATGACCGCAGCAGCGATTCGAATCAAGGAAAGCGCCCTGGACCCCGCCACGGCCGAGCTGGACCACATGGTGCCGGCCGGCGAGCCCTATCTGCTCGCCATCGATAAGGGCCAGATCCTGCGCATCGTCGACCTGGAAGGCAACCAGGCCGTGGACGTGATCTTCTACAACCGGGACGACCCCGCCGAGCACTACAGCGCCACGGAAACCCTGCTGCGCCAGGGCGGCATCTACCTGACCACGGACTCGGTGCTGTACAGCGACGACGGCAACCCCATGCTCACCATCGTCGCCGACACCTGCGGCCGCCACGACACCCTCGGCGGCGCCTGCGCCGCGGAGAGCAACACCGTGCGCTATGCCTTGCAGAAGAAGTTCATGCACAGCTGCCGCGACAACTACCTCACCGCCCTGCAACACGCCGACATCGGCCTGGGCAAGCGCGATCTGGTGCCCAACATCAACTTCTTCATGAATGTGCCGGTGACCGAGGCGGGCCGGCTTACCTTCGCCGACGGCGTCTCCGCCCCCGGCAAGTACGTGGAACTGCGCGCCGAGATGAACCTGTGGATGCTGGTGTCCAACTGTCCGCAGTTGAACAATCCGTGCAATGCCTATAACCCAACGCCGGCCCGGTTCCTGTTGTGGGACGCGACCCCATAGCTTTGCTCCCTCTCCCTCTGGGAGAGGGTCGGGGTGAGGGAGCACCGTTTCAGTCATGGCTGGCGTGCCTCCCTCTCCCCCGGCCCCTCCCCCGGCGGGGGAGGGGAGCCACCCCGCGGGACGTCCCGTGGC
>CAZEOR010000213.1:0-5617 GCA_964513695.1 uncultured Thiobacillus sp. | reverse complement strand
CAGATCTTCAGTAGGACCTGCCATCGCGGGCTGGGCAGCCAGCCCAAGGGCGGCCAGGGCAATCAACAAACAGTTACGCATCATCTCCTCCTTCTGGACACAGCAGCTGTGGAAAACCCACTTCTGCCATCAGGGTGCTGATGGTAGGAATTAGCTAGGGGGCGCTTCCTTGATGGGTATCAAATTTTTTCGATATCTCTATGTCCGATCTGGCTTCGGAACTGGCATCCCGGCTGGGGCCGGACATGAAAAAAGCGGCAAAAGCCGCTTTTTTCATGTCCGGCTTTCAAACGGCCGGTTGTCAGGCTGAATTCCGATGGCCCCCACTTGCGACCTGTTTGTCTCTTTCCAGCCATTTTTTGATGCGTTGGGCATCACCGATACGGCTGAATCTCCCCCAGGAGTCGAGAAGGACAATGATGACTTTTCGTTCCGCGATGCTGGCTTGCATGACCAGACAACGTCCGGCTTCGTTGATGTATCCGGTTTTGGAAACGCCAATGTCCCAGTCTTGATCCCGTGTCAGGCTGTTGGTGTTGTGGATGGCGATATGGCGTTGTACTTCCCGTGTTACCCGGTGCACTCTGCCATTTTCCTTTATGCGCACCACTTTTTGGCCAGGTACGGAGACATCGTAGGTGCCGGTGCTTGTTATCTCGCGAATCAAAGGATAGCGATAGGCTGCGTCAACCATCTTGACCAGATCGGCGGCGCTGGCCTGGTTGCTGCTGTTCAAACCTGTGCCATCAACGAAATTGGCTTGTTTCATGCCGATTTCGCGGGCCTTGCGATTCATCGCTGCGATGAAAGCCTCCCGTCCGCCAGGATAGGCGCGGGACAGGGCTGCGGCGGCCCGGTTCTCCGAAGCGATGAGGGCCAGATGAAGCAATTCCGCGCGGGTCAGACGGGTGCCCAGCGCAAGCCGCGAGCCGGTGCCTTTGAGGCGGTCCATCTCCTCGCTGGTGATGGTGATCTCTTCATCCAGTGGCAGACCGGCATCCAGCGTCACCATGGCGGTCATGAGCTTGGTGATGGAGGCGATGGGTGTAGCCACGTCCACATTCTTGGCGTAGAGCGCTTCGCCACTTTTCTGGTCGACGACGAGTGCTGCGGCGGACTTCAGGGCCAGATCGCCACCTTGGAGCGCATCGTCATAAGTCACTTTCATGACCCGCAGGGGCGTGTGGGGGTTATAGGCCGTCTTGACGTGTTTTCGGGTCTTGATGTTTTGCCTGCTCGAATCGAGCATGGCCGTTTTCTTGGCCTTGTTGGCTTTGTGTTTGTGGGATTTGACCTTGTGGGATCGGGCCTTGCTTTCATTGGCAGCCCGAATTTCCGCCATGCCCGTCATCGGTGTGGCCAGAAAGGCCGACAAGGTCAGGAGCAGCAGAGTTTTCTTCAATTCCTTACCCCTCGAACTGCGCTGTTATTGATACCAGCAATGTAGCAAATATCGGTGGTTGAGGTGAAATCTTTAGATATCACTTTAACTGGACTCGCGGGCTGGGCATCCATCTTCATGGCCTTGTGAAGAATGCCCGATTCCAGCCGCCTGTCAGTCTTGCATCGTGGATGGGGCGATTGTTCATGGGTGAGCGGTTCGCGGTCAACGCCGGCTGCCCAAAAGGCCTTCCAGGGTCTTCATCAAATCTCCTGGCAGCAGGACGGTGCGGCTGCCTTCTGCGCTGGCCAGTGCCTTGATCGCGCCAATGTATTTTTCACCCAGCAGGTACATGGCCGGCAACTCTTTTTCCGGCAAGGCCAGCGTGACCAGCTTGATGGCCTCCGCGCTGGCGGTGGCCAGTCGTACCTGGACCTCGGCATCGCGTTTGGCGGATTCCAGTCGGGCCTCCGCCTCCAGGATGGCGGCCTGCTTGTCGCCCTCAGCCTTGGTCACTGTTGCCTTGCGTTCTCTCTCCGCGGCGGCCTGCATTTCCATGGATTTCTGCATGGTCAGGGAGGGTTTGATGTCCTGGATTTCCACCGATTTAAGGGTCAAACCCCAATCCGCCACATCGTCGGCGATGGATTCCTTGAGGCGGGTCTTGATCTGGTCGCGGCTGGACAAGGCCTGGTCCAGTTCCATGTCGCCGATGATGGCACGCAGGCTGGTTTGCACCAGGTTCATCACCGCCATCTGGAAGTTGGTCACGCCGTAGACCGCGCTCTGTGTGTCGGTGACCTTGACGAAGGCGATGGCGTTGGTAATGAGCACGGCGTTGTCACGCGTGATCACTTCCTGTTGCGGAATATCCATGATCAGGTCCTTGGTGGTGACCTTGTAGGACACGTTGTCGATGTAGGGCACCAGGATGTGTAGGCCCGGCATGAGCGTTTTCAGGTACTTGCCAAGTCGTTCCACGACCCATTCCTCGCCCTGCGGGACGATGCGGACCCCTTTCCAGAGAGTCAGGAACAGGAACAGAATCAATGCGATGGAGACGATTTGCCCGCCCATGTTGAACTCCTAGAGTTTCTCGATCTTGAGGGTTTGTCCAAGTACATCCACCACCCGTGCCTTGGCGCCGGCAGGAATGGGTTGATCCGCCACCACTGGCCAGCGGTCGGAACCCAGCACGGGGCGCTGAAACAGGATTTCGCCCTGGCCTACACCTTGGCCCAGTTCACCCACGGGACGGGTCACGAGGCCGACCACACCCAGGGCGCCTTCCTTGGCCTGACCCGCATGGGTGCGATCCGGGTTTCTGAAAAACCTCAGCCAGGCAACGACCATCGCAGTTGATGCAACGCTCCACAGTATCAACTGTCCGGTCAAGCCGAGGTGCACCATGGCCGCAACCATCCCGGTCATCAGAGCGCCAAGCCCGAACCAGATCAGGTAGAACGCCGGCACCAGCAGTTCAGAGCCGATCAGAGCCAACCCCAAAGCCACCCAGTGCCACCAAGCCAGTTCCATTCGGATCTCCCATTTGTATTCGGCTGATATTCTGCCTGACTGGCAAGAGATGCCGGCCGAGAAATTAACGGGCGGCCATCCTTGATCACGGTCAATTCTCTGCCGCTTTGGATTCCAAGGGGCTCACGCTCGCTGCGGAGCATGGGTATCCTTCGCATGGTGTATTTTCGATTGGAGTATTCATGACATCACATCTCTTCGGACGTATCGCGGCATTGGCCCTCCTGGCCGCACCGCTGGCCGCCGACGCGGGAGACGCCTCCAAGGCCATCAGCCTGTCCGCCAATCTTTGCGCTTCCTGCCACGGCGAGGACGGCAACAGTATGGTCCCCATGTTTCCCAAACTGGCCAGCCAGCAAGCCGTCTATCTTTTGCGCGAACTCAAGGACTACAAGAGTGGAAAAAGGGTGAGCGAGGTCATGCAGCCCATCGTCTCCGGCTTATCTGACGATGATCTTGCCAATCTGGCCGCTTTCTATGCTTCCCAGAAAGCCGCGCCTGGCACGGTCGCCGAGCCTGCTCTGTTGCCAGTGGGCAAAACCCTGTACCTGAAGGGCAATCCCAAGATCGGCATACCTTCCTGCGAAAGCTGCCACGAGGAGGACGGCGCCGGTGCCGGTAAATTCCCCCGCGTGGCCAGTCAGCACGTCGATTACGCGCTGGAGCAGTTCCGTCTCTATGCCGCCGGCAAGCGCACCAATGGTGCCCGGGTGATGCAGGCGATTGCGGAACGCATGACCGAGCAGGAAACCCGCGCGATTGCGGAATATATGGCGAGCATGCCCTGAGCCTAACGAGGACAAAGCAAATGAACCGTATCTATATAACCGCTATATTGGCCACCCTGGGCCTCATGGCTAACGCATCCGCCAATGACCCGTTCCCGAAGCAACCTCATGCCAGTGGCATCGAGAGCAAGAGTTACGTCTGGAACACGCCGGACCCGGATCTGAACCGCGCCCTGGAGTACAAGGGTAGTGCCAAACGCGGCAAGGTCGCCTACAAGATATGCAAGGGTTGCCACCTGGCCAACGGCGTGGGCCAGGCCGATACCGATTACCCGCAACTGGCCGGCCAGCACAACAGTGTTCTGCTCAAGGAAATGATGGACATCCGCGCCGGCCGTCGCGACAACCCGCGAATGTTCCCCTTTGTCGGCAACTGGATCGTCTCCGCCGAAGAACTGGCCGACATTTCCGCCTACCTGAAAAGCCTGCCTCCGCCGGCCAACAACGGCAAGGGCGACGGCGCCAACCTGACCCAGGGCAAGGCGCTCTACGACAAGGATTGCGCCAGTTGCCACGGCAAGAACGGCGAGGGCGACGCCAAGAAGTTCTACCCGATGGTGGCCCATCAGCACTACGACTATCTCAAGCGGGAAACCCGCGAGAGTCGCGACCAGGGGCGCCGCAACGCCAATCCCGACATGGTCAAGCTGCTCAAGGGCTACAGCGATGCCGATGTGGCGGCTGTCAGCGACTACATGTCGCGTCTGACGGTGGCAAAGAAGTAAACCCGCCAGCCCGGGCCGGGAAGTGTTCCCGGCCCGTTTCCTGTTTCATGCTCAATGGACGGCCAAGGGGATCTTGCCGATCTTCATGCGCCATTCCCTCGGCCCCGTGTCGTGTACCGAATTCCCGGCGCTGTCCACCGCCACGGTCACCGGCATGTTCTCCACCTCGAACTCGTAGACGGCCTCCATGCCCAGTTCCGGGAAGGCCAACACTTTTGCGGCCTTGATGGCCTTGGCCACCAGGTAGGCGGCGCCGCCCACCGCGATGCAATAGACGCCGCCATGGGCCTTGATGGAGGCGATGGCTTCCGGTCCCCGTTCCGACTTGCCCACCATGCCGATGAGGCCCACTTTCTCCCCCAGCATCAGGTCGGTGAATTTGTCCATGCGGGTGGCGGTGGTGGGGCCGGCCGGTCCCACGGCCTCGCCGGCGATGGGGTCCACCGGGCCCACGTAGTAGATGAAGCGGTTGCGGAAATCCACCGGCAGGGGCTGGCCGTTCTTGATCAGATCGGCCAGCTTCTTGTGGGCGGCATCGCGGCCGGTGAGCAGCTTGCCAGACAGCAGGAGTTGCTCGCCCGCCTTCCAGGTGGCGGTGTCGGCGGGCGTCAGGGTGTCGAGATCGACACGGCGGGCCGTGGCCGGCCCGTTCCAGGCCACTTCGGGCCATTCCGACAGGGCCGGCGGCGCGAAGCTGGCCGGGCCGGAGCCGTCCAGGGTGAAGTGGATGTGGCGGGTGGCGGCACAGTTCGGGATCAGGCCCACCGGCAGGCTGGCGGCGTGGGTGGGGTAGTCCTTGATCTTCACGTCCAGCACGGTGGTGAGTCCGCCCAGGCCCTGGGCGCCGATGCCCAGGGCGTTGACCTTGTCCAGCAGTTCCATGCGCAGTTCCTCCACCTTGTTTTGCGGCCCGCGCGCCTTCAGTTCCTGGATGTCGATGGGGTCCAACAAGGCCTCCTTCGCCATGAGCAAGGCCTTCTCCGGGGTGCCGCCGACGCCGATGCCGAGGATGCCCGGCGGGCACCAGCCGGCGCCCATTTCCGGCAGCACGGACAGCACCCAGTCGACGATGGAATCGGAGGGGTTCAGCACCGTGAAGTGGGCCTTGTTCTCCGAGCCGCCCCCCTTGGCGGCGAGCTTCACATCCACCGTGTCGCCGGGCACCAGGTCCATGTAGATCACCGCCG
>CAZEOR010000212.1:0-5625 GCA_964513695.1 uncultured Thiobacillus sp. | reverse complement strand
AAGCCGAACTTAAGTTTTCTCGGGGTAGCATTCCGCCGCCGTGCAATGTGTACGGCCCCCTTTTCAAGCCACCTGAAATCTGACTGGAGCATGACATGCACAAACTGCTGATCGCCGCCCTGACCACCCTGTTCGCCGTCAACGTGGCTTTTGCCGCCGACGCCACCTGCGAAAGCAAGGCGGCCGAGAAGAAGCTGGCCGGCGCCGCCAAGAACAGCTTCATGAAAAAGTGCGAGGCGGATGCCAAGCCCGCCGCCTCAGGCAGCTGCGAAGCCAAGGCCAAGGACAAGAAGCTGGCCGGCGCCGCCAAGAACAGCTTCATGAAGAAGTGCGAGAAGGACGCCCAGGCGGCCCAACCCGCCAAGTAATCGGGCATGGCCGCGCCACGGCGCGGAAGCCCCGCCGGTTCGCGCGGGGCCCATGCAAGCGTGACCCGGCGCACCCCTGAGGGGGTGCGCTCGTACCATCAAGATCAGCAATAAGTGGCCGTCAATGGGGTGTTGATAATTTCCCCCAACGCCCATGCACAACAGCAAGCCGCGCATCCTGGTTGTCGACGACGAAGAGTTCAACATCGAGATCATCCAGGGCTATCTGGAAGATGAGGATTACCTGCTGGAATCGGCCAGCGATGGTGTCGAAGCCTGGGAAAAGCTGGAACGGGAACCCGAGGGCTATGACATCGTCCTGCTGGACCGGATGATGCCCCGCATGAGCGGGATGGAAGTGCTGGCGCGCATCAAGGAACACCCTGCCCTGCGCCACACTCCGGTCATCCTGCAAACGGCACGGGCCAGCAAGGAGGATGTCGTCGAGGGCATCCGGGCCGGCGCCTACTACTACCTGGTGAAGCCTTTCGACGAAGCCATGCTGATCTCGGTGGTCCACACCGCGGTCCGGGACAGTCTGCAATATCGCCGGGTCCGGGATGAACTGCGCGAGACCAACAAGAGCCTGAACCTGATGCGGGGCGGCCGCTTTCGCTACCGTACGCTTACCGATGCCCGCGCCCTGGCGGCACTGTTGGCCAACGCCTGCCCCCGATCCGATGCGGTGGCGATGGGATTGACCGAACTGATGGTCAATGCGGTGGAACACGGCAATCTGGGCATTACCTATGCGGAAAAGAGCGCCCTGAATGAAGCCGGGATCTGGGAGACGGAAGTGGAACGCCGCCTAGCGCAGGAAGGTGGTGATCAACGCTACGTCGAGGTGGATTTCGTCCGGGAAACGGAGGAAATCCGCGTCACCATCACCGATCAGGGCGCGGGTTTCGACTGGCAAAGCTATCTGTCCCTATCGCCGGAACGCGCCATGGACAACCATGGGCGTGGCATCGCCATGGCCGGCATGCTCAGCTTCAGCCGCATCGAGTATCGCGGCCGGGGTAACGAAGTCGTGGCCGCCATCACGCTGGACTGAGGAGATACCCATGCCAAACCCAATGCGGGAATTCGATTTTGCCTCTCAGCAGGAAGTCCTGGAACGTGAGATCGCCGAACGCAAACTCTACGAAAGGCAACTGGCCTACGAAGTGGATCTGGACTCCGTGCTGGAAGTCCTGCTGAAGATCCGGCTCGACAACCGCACGCTGCCCGAGTGCCTGGACGAAGCCCTCGGCGTGATTCTTTCCGCGCCATTTTCCGCTCTGCTGCCCAAGGGAGCCGTTTTCCTCGCCCGCGACGACGTCCTGGACATGATCGTGCAGCAGAACCTGGCCGCGCCTTTGCTCAAAATGTGCGCCAAGGTGCCCTTCGGAACCTGCCTGTGTGGCCGGGCGGCAATCGAGAAGGACATCGTCTATGCCCACTGCATGGACCATCGCCATGAAATCCGATTCCCCGGCATCCAGGAGCATGGGCACTACAACGTACCCATCATGACCGAGAACAAGGTTCTTGGCGTATTGGTGCTCTACCTGCCCCATGGTCACGAGAACAATCCTCAGGAACTGAGTTTCCTCAAATCCACCGCCCTGGTCCTGGCCGGCATCATCGAACGCAAACAGGCGGAGCAGCAGTTGATCGCCGCCAAGGAACAGGCCGAAGCCGCCAATGCGGCCAAGTCGGAATTCCTCGCCAACATGTCCCATGAACTGCGCACGCCCATGCATGCCATCCTGAGCTTTGCCCAACTGGGCCAGAAAAAGCTGGGCAACGAGGACGCCAAGGCGAGCCAGTACTTTCAACGCATCCAGGAAAGCGGCAAACGCTTGCTGAGCCTGATCAACGATGTACTGGATCTGGCCAAGCTGGAGGCGGGGCGCATGGCCATGGAATCCGGCGACTGCGACTTGGCCGATATCTCCCGCCAATGCGCCGATGAACTGGAAGGCCGTTTGGGGGAAAAAAACTTCGGCTTGAGATCGAAACCCTGAATTGCAATACCTGGACCTGGTGCGACAAGGTCCGTATCGGCCAGGTGCTTACCAACCTCTTGTCCAATGCCATCAAATTCACCCCCGAAGGCCGGGCCATCCACATCCAATTCTCGGACGATGCCTTGCCAGCCGGCCGGCGCCAGTGCGACCAGGGCGCGATTCCCGCCTTGCGCTGCTCGATCCGCGATGAAGGCGTGGGCATCCCGCCTGATGAACTGGAAAGCATTTTCGGCAAATTCGTGCAAAGCAGCACCACCAAGTCCGGAGCGGGTGGGACCGGCTTGGGGCTGGCCATCTGCCGGGAGATCGTCGACGCCCACCATGGCCGTATCTGGGCGGAAAACACCCCGGACGGAGGTGCCTTGTTTCACTTCAGCATTCCCCGGCAAGCCAGAATCTGGCCAGCGCACACGGACGGGTAAACGGGCAATATGTAGACACCCCGCATGGAAGATCTGCGGGGGTTCGGCCGCCTGCGCGGAATCATCCCGCAAGGGGGCTATACTGCCGTAGCCCCTGATGTGGGCACCTCCCCTCCCTGGCCCGGGAAACGCTCCGGGCAAGTTCCAACGATTCTCCTCGGACCGGACCGCAACGCATCGGACGGTTTCCCATGGCCATTTTCTGGCTTGGTCCCCAAACCAGGGGCCTTAGCCAGCCAATATCCAGCCCAGTACCCAGCCCTATTCCTCGAAGGAGATTCATCATGAAATCCCGTTACCTCGCTCTGGCCGCCCTGCTGACGCCCGCCCTTCCCGCCCAGGCACAGAACGCCATGGAAGCATTCAACCCCATGGCCATGCTGGCCCCCATCATGACGCCCCTGGGCGCGATGCTGGTCCCCATGATGGCGCCGATGAACGGCTCCGCGAACCAGTTCAACCCAGCTGCGATGTTCAATCCGGCAACGATGTTCAATCCGGCCGCCATGGCAAACCCCATGGCCATGATGCCCGTCATGCCCAACACAATGCCTGCCATGCCCGGCTATGGCGCACCTGCCGGCATGGTTCCCTTCACGGGCATGCAGCCCATGCCCCAGGCGTACGGCATGCCGCCCCAGATGGCCAACCCGTTCGCCGGCAACACCGTGATGCCTTTCGCCATGCCGGCCGCGACCGCCTACCCCTCATTCCCCTCGTTTCCCGGCTTTCCTTTCGCCTTCCCACCCAGCCGCTGATTGACTGATGGCGTGGCCCAGCCGACAAGAGAAACGCCGGCGGGGCCGAGTCCTGGGGACATCCCCCTGTCACCAAGAAATATCTTCATCCCCGCGCCACGTCGCCTGACAGGCGTCGTTTGACACCGATCGGACATTTCCCATCGGATCATTTCCCCTCAACACGCCGCGCCATGAGACGAGTTCTTGATGCCCGAACCGCTGGAAACACCCCCATACCAGATCAAGTTCGAAACCCTCGACCTGGGCGGCCTGGATTACCGGATTCGCTCGCTGCTGGATCGTCAGCAGTTTTCCGATCCTGACGGCGCAGCCGAACGGGCCGGCATCTCTTCCGCCAACTGGCCCCTGTTCGGTCTGGTCTGGCCTTCCGCGCGCATCCTGGCGGGCACCATGCAAACTTACGACATCGGCGGCAAACGCATTCTGGAAATCGGCTGTGGACTCGGGCTCGCCAGCCTGGTGCTGCAACGGCGCGGGGGCGACATCACCGCCAGCGATATCCATCCCATGGCGGCTGCCTTCCTGGCGGAAAACCTGTTGCTCAATCAGCTCGCCCCAATCCGCTTCCAGACCGGCAGTTGGGCGGACCGCGCCCCGGCACTGGGTAAATTCGATCTCATCGTCGGCAGCGATGTTCTCTACGAACGAAACCAGCCGGACATCCTGTCCCAGTTCATCGACCGTCATTCCTGCCAGCGCGTGGAAGTCGTCATCGTCGATCCCGACCGGGGCAATCGGACCAGGTTCAACCGAAGCATGGGGGGACTGGGCTATGCGGCCAGCGAAGCAAGGGTGGAGGGACGCCAGTTCGACGGCGAAAAATACAAGGGGCGTGTCCTGAATTACCACCGGGGCTGATATGCCCTCCGCCTATGCGCCGTCGATGGCGGAAGGCAGTTCGATCCAGAAAGTGGTGCCCTGATTCGGGCGGCTGTCGAAGCCGATGCGTCCATCCATGGCCTCGATCAGGCGTTTGCTGATGGTGAGCCCGATCCCGGTACCCTCCACACCGGTTTTTTCCGCTCCCAAACGTTGGAACGGCTGGAACACTTCCACCTGCCGATCTTCCGGAATGCCCGGCCCCGTATCGCTGACCGCGATGTGGACGCGCCCTTCCGGCGCGGCACTGCAGGAAATGGATACCGTTCCCCCCGGCCGGTTGTACTTGACCGCGTTGGACAGGAGATTGAGCAACACCTGCTTCAACCGAACCGGATCGGCAATGACACTCCGGCTCGCCGTACTGCCGCCTTCCAGGTGTATACCCCGGCTTGCCACCAGGGGTCTGGTCATGTCCAGACATTCGCTCACCAGGACAGAGAGGGAAATCGGTTCACAGGCAAGCTCCAGGCGGCCGGACTCGATCCGGGACAAGTCGAGCACCTCGTTGATCAGGGAAAGTAGATGGGTGCCGCCATTGAGGATGTGGCCGACGAACTCCCGCTGTTGATCCGTGAGCGGAAAGTCCGTGTCGAATTGCAGGAGTTCGCTGAAACCGATGATGGCGTTGAGCGGTGTGCGCAGTTCGTGGCTCATGCGGGACAGGAACTGGGATTTCGCGCGATTGGCGGCTTCCGCCTGTTCCTTGGCCTCGCTCAGGTCCGATTGGATGCGCCGCTCTTCGGTAATATCGCGGCCGATGCCCAACACACCCACCAGATGTCCATCGCCATCCCGCATGGGGGTCTTGATTTTGGCCAGCAACACTTTTTCGCCGGTGGCGGGGTAAGTCACCCATTCCTCGCTGACAATGGTCCGGCCCGCCATCATGGCTTCCCGATCCTTCTCACGCAGGAAATCCGCCGAGACCCGATCCGTGAGATCGTGGTCGGTCCTGCCGATGAGCGCGCTTTCCGGCATATCGTAGACTTTCTCGAAGGCCGGATTGCAAGCCAGATAGACGCCGTCCGGATCCTTCAGCCAGATCGGTTCGGGAATGGTTTCCAGCAGGGTGCGCAAGCGCGCCCGCTCGTCGCGGATCGTTTTCTGACTGGCCTGGGATTGGGTGATGTCCCGGAAGGACCAGATGCGGGCGGCATGGCCAGCCACGGCGATGGGTCGG
>CAZEOR010000211.1:0-5636 GCA_964513695.1 uncultured Thiobacillus sp. | reverse complement strand
TGCGTGTCGACCGCGACAACCGGATTTTTGTCACCGACGCCCTGCGCAAGCGCCAGGACCAGGGGGAGTTCTGGTGGGAACTGCGGCCCTGCGACTATTACGCCTATCTGGAGGCGCCCAAACTCGCTTTTCCGGACATCTGCAAGGCACCCCGCTTCACCCTGGACAACACAGGCATCTACCTGGCCAACACCGCCTACTGCCTGGGCTCCGACGACCCCTACCTTCTTGGCATCCTCAACAGCCGTCTGTTCTGGTTTGCCATCAGCCACATCAGCATCCCCTTCGGCGTGCGGGCCGGGGAGTATCGCTACCGGCTGATCTATCAGTACATGGAGCAGGTTCCCATCCGCGTCATCGACAAGAAAGACCCCGCCGACCGCGCCCGCCACGAGCGCATGGTGGGCCTGGTGGAATCCATGCTGAAGCTGCATGAACAACTCGCCGGCGCGAAAGCCGCCCACGACAAGACCTTGATCCAGCGCCAGATCGACGCCACCGATAGGCAGATCGACGCCCTGGTCTACCAACTCTACGGCCTGACGCCAGCGGAAATCGCCCTGGTGGAAGGCGTCTGAGTCCCGAGCGACCATGACCCCCGAGCGCCCCCAATCCGGCCCCTACCTGCTGTTCATGCTGGCCCTGAGCCTGTTCGCCCTGTTCATCCTGGGCGCGGACGCGCTGTTCAAGATGGACCCGCGCACCCACGCCATCATCGAGTACCTGGACCTGGGCATCTGCCTGTTGTTCTTCGCGGATTTCCTGGTGAGCTTCGCCCGGGCGCAAAGCAAGTCCGGCTATTTCTTCCGCTGGGGTTGGCTGGACCTTCTGTCCAGCATTCCCATGGTGGACGCCCTGCGTTGGGGGCGGCTGGCGCGCATCCTGCGCATCATCCGGGTGCTGCGCGGCTTGCGTTCGGCCAAGGTGCTGGTGGATTCGGTGCTGGCACGAAAAGCCCAGAGCGGCGCCTTGGGCGCTGCCCTGCTCAGTCTGTTGCTGACGGTGTTCGCCGCCATCGCCATCCTGCAACTGGAAACCGCGCCGGAATCCAACATCCGCAGCGCCGAGGACGCCTTGTGGTGGACGGTGACCACCCTGACCACGGTGGGCTACGGCGACCTCTACCCGGTGACCTCGGAGGGCCGGCTGCTGGCCGGGCTGGTAATGGTGGCGGGGGTGGGCCTGTTCGGCGCCTTCTCCGGCCTGGTGGCGTCCTGGCTGCTGCGTCCCGCCGAACGCCAGCAGGATGACGAACTGACCCAACTCAGGGACGAGGTGCGGGCGTTGCGGGAGGAGCTCGCCGTGGGCCGGACTCAGAAGGCGGCCGCCACCTCCCCTGCAATGCCCGATTAAGCGGCGTTTGCGGCTATGCTTACGACCTGTCTAGAGCGAGTCCAAGCATGACACCCCAGCAACTTGTCCAGGAAGTCGAACACCTTTTCAGCCTGCCGGATGTGGCGATCCGGTTGAATGAACTCATCGACCAGCCGGATACCTCGACGAAAGAGCTGGTGGAAGTGGTGCAACTGGATGCGGGCATCGCCGCCACCGTGCTGCGCCTGGCCAACAGCGCCTGGTACGGCCTGCCGTCCCGGGTGGACACCATCTCCCGCGCCATCACCCTGATCGGCACCAAGGCCCTGCGCGACCTGGTGTTGTCCACCTCAGTCATCACCACCTTCAAGGGCATTTCCGCGGAATTCGTGGACATGATGGATTTCTGGGACAACAGCGTGACCTGCGGCGTGGTGACGCGCAATCTGGCCAAGAAATGCGGCATCCGCGAATCCGAGCGCATGTTCCTCGCCGGCCTGCTGCACAAGGTGGGGCGCCTGGTGTTCTACGCCAGCCGGCCGGTCCAGTACCGCCAGGTGCTGATGGACAAGGACATGGGCGAGGCCGCCATCGTCGAGGCGGAGCGCGCCGTGTTCGGCTTCACCTACGCGGAACTCGGCGGCGCCCTGCTGCGGGCCTGGCGGGTGCCGGAAGCGCTGGACGAGGTCATCGCCTACCAGATCAATCCCAACGAGGCGCCCTATTACCAGAAGGAAGCCGCCATCGTGCACATGGCCGGCGACATCGCCTTCCATATGTCGCCCGACATCAAGGCCCGTTTTCAACTCGGGGAATACAACCTCACCTTCGACGAGGACGCCTGGAATTCCCTGGGATTGGAACGTGAAGTCCTGACGGAGATCATGCAAACCTCCCTGATCCAGTCCTTCGAGCTGTTGGATATCGTCAATCCGAGAGCATCGGCCACGGCCTGATTCCTGTCCCTCGCGCTGCGGGTGTCCCTGGACCCGGTCTAATGCGAAAATACGGGCACAACCAACCCGTGACGCATTCCCATGAAAGACGATCTCCCCCGCGCCGGCCGCTTGGCGCGACGCGCAATTGCGCCCGAGCGCATGCGGCATATCCGCCAGATCAACCTGCAACTGGCCGCGCTCAACCAGCCCGGTTGGCGTGGCGATGCCGACGATTGGCTGGATATCGCCGACGATCTGCTGCGCAACTACCGCCAGCATCGCCGCTTGTTGCGCGGCTACCGCTGTCCGGCGGATCGACGCATCCAGGATTTCCTGAATGCTTATCTAGTGCGCAACGGCGTGACGGCTCGCCTGGAATTACCCGCCACCAGTTTTGTGCTGGACCGGGCCGGGTTGGCAACGGAACTCTCCCTGCCTGTCGATGGCGATCGCTTCGAATCTCCCTGGCTGACCTCCTTCCGCATCAAGCAAGGCGTGCTGCACAACCCCCAGAAGGACCGGCGCACCACCGAGGGGGTGTTCCATATCGTGGAAGGCGGCCTGCCGATTCCATGGGACAAGAAAGCGGTACCCGCGGCCACCTTCGCGGCCCTGTTCCAGGCGGCTCTGAACCCGCCCAGCGAATTGCTCCGGTTGCCCTTTACGGCCAACCAGGACGAGGAGGCCCGGTTGTGGGTCTCCCTGTTGCTGCGCCCCCTGGTTTCCCCCGAGGTTCCGGGCGTGATGCCGGAAAAACGCATGGAAACCCGCTTCTTCGCACCGGGCGGTCTGGTGTCCAACCTGGACTTCGTGGAACGCATCTTCGGCAACGGCGGTGATCCCTACCTGCCTTGCAACGATGCCGGACTGGATGTGACCCACTGGTCCGGCCATAGCGGCTGCGTGATCCTGGCGCCCCACCTGATCACCTTGTCCAAGAAGGATCTGGGCCTGCCCCATTGGGATAACGCGAGCGAGCGCCAGCGCCGGGACGGCATGTGCTGGAAATCGGAAGACGAACGCTACAACGACGGCTCAGCCTTCAAAATGGTATGCCGGGACATGAACGGAGTCATCGTCACCCTGATCGCCGACAACTACTTCGGCTACAGCAAGAAAGAGATCAAATCCCAGATCAGCTACGCCGCCAACCTGTTCGGCGGCAGCGAAGAGGAACACTCCGGCGGCGCTCTGGCTTTCCCCAGCTTCAACCTGGGCGACAGTTACAGCCTGGATTCCCGCTACCTGGCCGGTGGCCACACCATGGCGGAACTGCACACCCGCTACGGCGACCTCATCGACTTCCAGCCAGAGGGCCACGGCATCGACCGCAAGCACGCCGACATTGTCTACCTGCCCGAGGATGCCCACCTGGACCTGCTGGAACAGCGGGCCACCTGGACCTGGGACGGGCTGCCCCGGCAAATCAAGCTGCTGGCTGGTCATGACTACGTCTATCCCTGCGGCTTCAAGGTCCACCTGGAGAAGCATCCCCACGCGCCGAGCTGGCGCCTGGTTGGCAGCGAGGCGGAGGGCGCCTTCTGCTACAAGCCCTGCACCGTCTCCGGCGGCGGCAAGTCGGAAATCTCCAAGTCCCTGGAATCAGCCCTGCTCTCCGGCCCCTACTACGTGCAGGATCTGTGGACCGACTTCAACTGGGTGGAGCTGCTGGTCAACCGGGACTATTCCGACCGTTTCAAGACCGAGCCCGCCACCGGCCCGGATACCCGCCCCCTGCTGGCGGCCAATCGCACCGTGGGTTCGGTGATCCGCCTGCTGACGCCATCCGAGGAATACACGGCCGAATACAACACCTGGCTGCGTACCATTCCACACCATGTATTGGCGCTGGTGTTCGTCATCAAGCGTTTCTACCGCGCCGAGTGGGGCGACAACTGGCGCGAACATTTCCATGTGGACCTGGTCAATGGCCGCCCCGGCCACGAACTCAAGTTCCATCGCCGCAAGCTGGAGGCCAGTTACCTGCGCATCGGCCGTCTGGACGATGGCGCCTGGCGGGTCTACAAGGTGCGCCAGGACTTCGTCGGCGCCAAGAAGGTGCAACTGGCCGACGACATCGCCGTGTCCGCCACCGTGCCGGCCAAGGCCCTGGAATATCTGCATCCGGCCATGGGCCAGACCGCCGTGAAGATGGTGGCCAACTGCGAGGCGCGCCTGTTCCAGCGGCCCGACGATGCCAAGCACCGGGGCCTGGACGCCCAGACCGAGTGGGATCTGACCCTGCCCGACAACTTCATCTCAAACTTCGAACCCTTGATCCGGAACGATGCGCGTGAGCTGGTGGAGGACGTGGTGGGCTTCCACCATTACAGCTACCCCATGCGTGAGTTCATCGAGGCCGCCGCGGGGGAAGACGGCTACTTCGTGTCCTCCGCCCATCCTCGCCTGGTGAATGGCAAGCCCAGCCCCAACGTACGCTATCTTCAGGCCCGCCCTGACCTGACCCGGCCCAAGGACAAGTACTTGGCCGAGATGGGCACGCGTCTGGTCCGCCGCATTCCCTCCGACGCACCGGTCCATTTCCCGGTGGACGCCATGCTGCCGGGCCGGCGCAACAACCCACCGGCGCCGGGCATCCCGCCGCTCGCAGTGTACGGCCCCATCCACTACCAGGAACTGCCGGAACTGTTCATGGACTTCATCGCCAGCCTGTCCGGCAAGTCCCCCTCCACCACTGGCGCGGGTTCGGAAGGGGCGCTCACCAAGGGTCCGTTCAATGCCCTGACGCCGACGGCGGACCTGAACAACGCCCTGGTGTCCTTCATCCTGTGCGGACATGATGGCTACTCCACCGCTGCCGGCCACATCGGCGGCAATCGCCGGGTGGACCACGACATCAGCTTCTTCATGCCGGAAATCTGGTGCCGGCTGGCGCCTCAAGAACGGGATGCCAAATGGCTCATCGAGCGGGGCTATCTGGAGCCGCTGCGGGATTTCGAACATGCCGGCCGCAAAGTGCTTGCCAGCCGTCTGGGCTACCGCATCACCCCCCGCTTCATGCACGCCTTCCTCGGCAAAATATTCGACGATCCCGTGGGCGTGTTCGATGACGCCATGCTGCGGCCTGAAAGCCAGGATATGGACAGTTTCGTCGAAGGCGTGGATCACATCGTCGCAGCCCAGGAAAAAGTGGCCAAGGGCTACCTCACCGATGGCTCCATCGAGGATGCCTGCCCACCGTTGAAGGCCCTGCTGCATATCATGGCAGAGGGGCATTTCCAGGGCATGGATCTGACTCATCCGGAAATTCGCCGTCTGTTTACCCGTGAAACCTTGTTGGCCAGTGATTGGTACCAGGAACGCCTGGCTATCAAACAACAGCGGGACGGCGCCCTCTACCGGCGCCACGTAGACTATCTGCAA
>CAZEOR010000210.1:0-5675 GCA_964513695.1 uncultured Thiobacillus sp. | reverse complement strand
TTGCGCGCCTTGAGCACGAAGCAGGCCTTGTGGTGGGGACAGTCGCCGCCCAGGCAGTTATCCCGGGTGGAAGTGGCCCAGGACCAGGCTGCGGCATCCTCCGGCACATCGCTACAGGCCATGCGGTCGCCCGAATCGGAATACGCCGCGAAACGCGCGATGGCCTGGAGATGCAGGGCCTCCTCCCGGCTACGCAGACGCGCATCGGACAGATTGCGCTCCAGGTGATAGGGGCAGACGTAGTTGGCCCGCCCTTTCAGCAGGGCGATGGTCACGGGCCGGGCCAGGGCTTCGCGTACCGCGGGAATGTCGCGGTGAAAGAGTTGATCCTGGAGTGTTTTGGTACCTGTGGAGACGATGACCTTGCCGCCAAACAAGATGGCGGGCACCAGATAAGCCAGGGTCTTGCCGGTACCTGTCCCCGCTTCCGCCACCAGCCGCCCCCGGCTTTCCAGGGCTTCAGCAAGGCTGCGGGACATCTCAAGTTGCTGCGCGCGGGGCCGATAACCGGAAATAACACGGCCCAGCGGCCCCTCCCCGGAAAAAATGTCATCCAGATTCATGGGGAGAGTCTAGCAGCACGGTTAAACAGGGACTTCCGGAGAAAGGCACATGACGAAATGGTTGCTGATCGGAATTTGTGTTCTATGTGCTTCGGCACGTGCGGATATCGTCGAGCTTGGCCTGCCTAACAAGCTGGTGGCTCGAGCGGAATTCAGAGCGGGCGAATCCAGCAAACCCGCCGTTCTGCTGCTGCACGGTTTCCTGCAAACCCATGAATTCCCGCTGATCCACCGCATGACGGAAAGCTTGAGCAGCGCCGGCTATACGGTACTGGCTCCCAGCCTGAGCCTGGGCATCTCTCATCGCAAGCAAAGTCTGGCCTGCGAAGCATTGCACACCCATACCCAGGATGACGCGATCAAAGAGATCGGCGCCTGGCTGACATGGCTCAAGGCAAGGAACGTCCGATCGGTCGTCCTGCTGGGCCACAGTTTCGGCAGTATGCAGGCCTTGGCATACGTGACCGAGCGGCGCGATCCCATTGTCAGCAAACTGATCGGCGTCAGCATTATCGAGGGGCGAATGAAGATCCAGGTTCCGGACTACAACACCCTCATGCGCGAGATCCGCGCGATGGCCGCCGCTGGAGAGAGCAAAACTGTCACCCAGCCTTTTTCCTTCTGCCAAAAGTTCCGGGCTTCGCCGAAAAGCCTGCTTTCCTACCTGGAATGGTCTCCGGAGAAGATCGTGCGGGAGATCAACCGATCCCGCTTGCCCATCGTCTTCATCATGGGCGGCCAGGATGACCGTCTCGGACCTGGCTGGATCGACCAACTGGCGAAAACACGGGCTAAGCTTCAAATCATCAAGGGCGCCAATCACTTCATGGATGGCGAATATGAATTCGACTTGCAGGATCTGGTGCTCGCAGAACTCAAATCGCGCTAAGCATGAAACCTTTCAGCATTGCCCGTCTTTCCCTGTTCTTCGTGCTTCTAACCAGCTTGCTGGTGACAGGGCTGGGTACATTCTTCTGGTTTGAAATCGATCGTACGACCAAGGAAACGCAGCAACGGGAATACCAGGCCGCACGCAAGGAAATCGGCGAGGCGCTCAGCGCAGTGGCCCGTCATATCCGGGCAAGCAGTGAAACCCTGGCCCAATGGGAAGAAACGCGGCAACAACTCTTTTTTCCGGACTACTACGCCCTTTGGCGCGACGATCGGGTCCACGATGCGGGGATGATTCCCGACACGGTCAAGGCAGTCGGCTTGTACGACAAGCAAGGGCATATCCTCAACAATGCCGCCGGCCCGGAACCCATGCCACTAACCGTGTCCGTAAAGGCGTCCAGTGCCATCTACCGCAAGGAACAGGGGAGAGACTGGATTTACTATTTCTCGCCCATACACGCGGACCCTGCCGGCACAGTACTGCTGGGCTATCTCGGCATGAAATTCGATCTGATGCGGGCCATGCGGCAAAAACAGACCTACCGCTATGCCGATCCCGGCCGCATGCAGGTTTCCATCCCCGTGGATGGCGGCTCTGACAAGGCCGAAATCAATCTCGACAGGCTGGACCCTTACATTCACTTCGATCCCATCGCCAATCCCGACCTGAAGGAATCCCAGAAGCTCTTCCAATCCGCCTTGGCAAGACTGAGCCTGCTTGTCCTCAGCACTCTGTTCTTGGCCACTTGGCTGCTGAATTATCTGGTCATCCGCCCGCTGCGCAAACTGTCCACGCAGATCGACATGCTGCGAAATCCCGGCGGCGAACTCGACGAGAATCTGTCAGAGAACCTGCCATTGCCTGTTCTCGAACTGGAAAACGTAAGGCGCTCGTTCAATGAATACCACGCGCGGCTTTCCGAGTTACATGACAACCTGGAGCAAAGCAGCCGCAGCTTCTACGATCAGGCCCGGCGCGATGCCTTGACCGGCTCCTACAACCGTCGCGCCTTCGAGGAAGATTGGGAGAAATACGGGGGGGATCAGCGCCACGGCCAGTTGGCGCTGTTGCTGTTCGACTGCGACCATTTCAAAGCGATCAACGACACCTATGGCCACAACGTGGGGGATTCGGTCATCAAGGCAATCGCCGAATGCCTGCAAACCGCCCTGCGCGCCGACGATCGGCTGTATCGGATCGGGGGGGACGAGTTCGCCACCGTTTTATGGGACACGGATGCCTCCATCGCCGAGGCTGTGGCCGAGCGCTGCCTGGAACACATCCTGTCTCATGATTTCAGGATGTACGGCATGAGCGAGCCCGTCACCATCAGTATCGGGCTGGCCCTCTCGGGAGAGGAGAACGTCGCCATCGGCGAAATGCAGAAACGCGCGGATTTGGCCATGTACACGGCAAAACGGCCGGGCAGCGCCAAACTGGTGTTTTACAACCAGGAGATGGGGGGTATTTCCGCCTTGGTGGCAAATCGGGAAATCACCGCCGTATTCCGGGCCATCCAGGATTCCGGCATGATCGAACTCAACTATCAGGCTGTGATGCGCCTCCCCTTCATGGTCAAAGAGTACGTAGAGGCCCTGACCCGCATACGAGACGGCGACACACTGATTCGCCCCAATGCCATCTTCCCCATCGTCCAAGCCCGTAACCTGGATGCGGAATTCGATCTGGCGGTGATTCGCGCCGTTTCACGCGATATGGAGACGGGACGGCTTCCCGAAGGGCAAGGGGTGTCCATCAACCTGTCGGCGCCCGGCATCGTCAACACCAAGGTGATCGACGCCATGCTCCATCTGGTGCGTGACCAGCCTTCCCGAAAAATTGTCGTGGAGATCACTGAAACCGCGCTGATCATGCAAATGGATACCGCCAGCGAGAATATCCGTCGCCTGCAGGAGACCGGCGCCCTGGTGGCCCTTGACGATTTCGGCAGCGGCTACTCCTCCCTGCGCTATCTCGCCTCCATGCCGGTCAATCTGGTGAAATTCGACATCAGCATGATCCAGCTGCTGGTTTCCGGCGACAGCCGGCAAAAACTCATGATCGAAGAGATCGCCGGCATGGTCATCACGGCCGGCTACGAGTTGGTGGCGGAAGGCGTGGAAACGCGGGAATTGCTCGACAAGGTCATAAGCCTGGGCTTCTCTCATGCCCAGGGGTTTTACTTCGGCAAGCCCGGTGAGGAAATCACGAGCCGGTCGGAAAACGAGATGGTCAGCCCAGGTAATTGAACAGGGACAGGCTCGAAGTCATGGCATAAGCCCGCTCGGCAGCCTCCAACGCGGTCTGGCGGGTTTGCAATTCCAGAATCGCGGAGGTCTTGTCCAGGGTCTGCAAATCCGAGAGGGAGTTTTGCTCCAGCACCTTGAGGGATTTGGATGTGGTGCGGACATCCTCGACCTCGCCGTAAGCAGCGGACACGCGATAGCTGATGGTGTCCAGATTGGTGATCGCCGTATCGACGACCGCCATCCAGCCAGTGAGGTCGGTCTGGGACATGGCGGCAGTCGGCAGATTGGTGATGGCGTCGTCCAACTCCTGCAACAAGTCGCTGCCCGCCACGCCATGCTGAAAAACACTATCCAGGTTATCGTTGACCTGGACCAGGCGCCCCACTTCCACCTCGATGGAACGGGTTCCCCCCGGATTGGGCGTGCCACCATAAGTGGTGGCGCTGATGGTGCCATTCAGGGGATTCGCGAATGGTTTGTTGACCGTATCGAAACCGCCAAAAATGTAATTCCCGGATGGATCCCGTGTATTGGCCAAGTCCTGCAGCTGGTTGGCCAGACCTTGCAGCTTTTGAGCGGTGACACTGCGCAGGCTGGTATCGCTGGAAGCCACCGAACCTGCCAGCAATGCCTTGGCGCTATTCAGGGTCTCGCGCATTTCCGTGAGTACCGTGCTCTCGTATTTGAGTGCCAAGCTCGCCCTGTCCTGATTGGACGCGTACTGGGTGCGGGCCGCCACACGATTGGAGAGATCCAGGATTTGCTCGGTCGCGAGCGGGTCATCCTTGGGCTGCAGCAGTTTCTGATCGGCGGCGATTTGCTGGTTGAGCCGGGCGATGCTGGACTGGTTGTCGCGCATTCCAGGCAGGCTGCTGTTGAAGTAACTGAGGGAATCGATACGCATGGCCCTTCTCCTTAACGGACGATGCCGAGTAGTTCGTCGAACAGGCTGGAGGCCACCTGGATGGCCTTGGCGGCCGCCTGGTAGGCCTGTTGGAAGCGAATCAGATTCACGGCTTCCTCGTCCAGATTCACGCCTGAAACACTCTTGCTTGCAGCTTCTGCCGAAGTGGCCAGGCTGGTATAGGCGGACAGGCTCAAATCCGATTCCGAGGCCAGGCTGGCGGTACGGCTGATGGTCTGATTGTAGGCGGCGTGAAAAGTCACGGTTCCATTGTTGAGGATGGCGCTGGATTGCAACGCGGCCAAAGCCAGGGCATTGGTGTTGTCTCCCGGCCCGTCTGCGCCGACACCGGCGGCTGCCACCTGGGCGGTGGTGGAAATTGCCACATCCATGGTGCGGGCGTAATCCTTCAGATTGATCGTCCAGCTATCGCCGGCGGCTGGTGCCACGGCGGCGGACAGGGTGAAGCCCTGCCCGGCGGTCACCGCAGCCAATGCCCCAGTGGCGGTAGTACCGTCGGAAAGGCGGGTGAGCGTGTAGTTGGCACCGTTGTACGTCAGCGTGTAATCGCTGCGCACCAACTGCTGATCGTTGCCCAGACTGAAGCTCAGGGTGCCGGTGTTCCCCGCCGCGCCGGCTACGGGATCGGTGAAAAATGCCCCGCCCGCAGCCAGGTTGTAATCCAGACCGCCTTGATGCACCCGGTTCACCTCGGCGCCGATGGACAGCGAGATCCGGTTGAGATCGTCGAATGCAGGCAGGATGACTTCCTCTCGCAAGGCAAGCACCCCACCCAGCCTGCCACCCGTCACCAGATTGGAACTCAAGGTCAAGGTCGTACCGCCCACATCGATGGTGGGCACGCGCAAGGAACTGTCGTTGGGATCGAGCGCCGTCGACAGGGTATAGGCTTTGGTACCCACCACCAGAGGTTGGCCGCTACCGATGAAAACGTTGGTCGAGCCATCCGGCTGCTGCACAAGGGACACATTCACAAGCTTGTTGAGTTCGCCGATCATCTGCTGGCGCTGGTCGCGCAGATCGTTGGCGAGTTGCCCGCCATT
>CAZEOR010000209.1:0-5710 GCA_964513695.1 uncultured Thiobacillus sp. | reverse complement strand
GATGTCGCCTGGGCTCATCCGGTCGGACAGGCCGCTTCTTGCCGCGGTCTGCTGGGGCAGCCCCCAGAGCGGGCCATGGATGCGGGGAAACAGCAGGAACAGCAGGATGGCCAGGGGCAGGGCCTGGGCCAGCATCTGCCCGGCCAGGGCCAGATTGCGTTGCGCGGCAGCGGCCAGCTCCGCATTGGGGGTCTGGGTGGCGATCAGGCCCGCTACTACGGCCACCCCTGCCAGCATCATGTAAGCGGCGGTGACCAGACTCTGGGCATCGAGGAAATGGGCCACCAGCAGAAACAGGCCGATGAACAGCAGGCCGATGCGGTCCCGCTCGCCCTCCACTTCCAGCAGCTTGGCCCCGGACAGAAAGGCCAGCAGGGCGACGCCGCCGGAAGGGCCGATCAGCGTGCCGAATTGCAGCACCACGCCGGCCACGCCAGCCAGGGTGAGCAGCATCTTCATGGCCCGTCCCACCGGTTGCCGGTGCTTCGCCGCACCATACAGGCTGAGCAGGGCGAACACGGCCCAGACCAGACTCAGCCACGGTGGCAGGCGCCAGGCATGGGGTGCCAGCACCAGGGCCAGCGGCACGATCAGCCAGAGACGGGCGGCGAGGGCGGGGGTCATGGGTCGCTCCCGGAACCCGTCTGGCCGAAGCGCGCCAGGGCTTCAAGGCAGATGCGCAGGTGGGCTTCCCCGGCTTGCGCGGGAATCTCCCGCCCCGGCAGGCGCAGCCCAAAGGCCAGGCCGGCGGCGTGGGCGTCCAGCGCCCAGCGGGTCAGGCGCGACAGGCGCGCCTCCGTGTCCCGCTCCGGCGTCAGGCGCCAGTCCAGCCACAAGCCCCGGGTGCCGCCGCTGGCGAACTGCTTGGTGATCAGATCCAGCCCACCCCGGGCCACTGACTTCCAGGCGATGCGGCGCGGCGGATCGCCCGGCTGGTAACCGCGCAGGCCGGCGAAATCGGCGCCCTCGGCATGCATCGCCGGACCGTCCTCGTCGTTGGGCTCCGGCGCGGGCAGGGGCAGGGCATCCGCGGCCGGCGCCGGATAGACCAGCACGCCCCAGTCCAGCTCCATGACGCTCCAGCAGCGGAACAAGCCCATGGGAAACTCGCTGTGGACCGAGAAACGTCCCGGCATGTGCCAGCCGCGCCGGGGCTGCGGCAACGAGACGCTCACCCGCCCGCCGCCGTTGGCCGGGATGTCGACCGCCTGGCTGTCGCCGTCGGGATGCCGGATGCGCAGCCGCCGCCGCGCCTGGCGACCGGGGTTGTCCACCCGCAAGGCGAATTCGGCCCGTTCCCCGGCGAACACCGGCGGCGTGGGCAGGGCGCGCAATGCCAGCCCCGCCATGTTGCGCTGGGTGTGCAGGATGCCCACCACCCCCAGCCCGGCGAACCAGAAGGTGAACAGGTAGGCCAGGCTGACCCCGTAGTTCATGGCGCCAATGAGCAGGCCCAGCAGCAGCACGCCGAACACCAGCCCCGCCTTGGTCGGCAGGATGTAGAGCCGGCGCGCCGTCAGGCGGATAGGGCCGGACTCGACCTTGGGTTTGCGCCAGGGGATGTAGGGGAGGGCGCGGGCGGACATTTTGGGCAAGGAGATATCACCGATTGCCCATGCGGCTAAAGCAGGCGAGTCACGTGGGGTAGCAATCCCCTCTCGTTGACGAAAGTCAGGTCGTACATGCTGGTGAGCCCGTTTGCCTGATCCTCTGGCAAACCCTGGACACAGACGATGAATTGCTCTTTTGCCAACCCCAGCCGCTTACGGAGTGTTCCGTACTTGTCGATGGATTGCCTGAACTCGCCGGTTTTGCACTCGATACAAATGGACGTCTTCCCGTTCAACAGGAAGAACACGTCCAGTTCATGGAGATCCTCGTTGGCGAATACCACTGACAAGTTGCGCGCGCAAGCGAAGGGCAGATTTCGTTCCTGGCACAGTTCCAGAACCTGCATCAGGGCAAACCATTCCAGCCATTCGCCGGCGAAGAAGCTCTGGATCAGCGGGGAGCTCTGCAAAGTCAGATTGATGGTCTTTTCAGGCTTCTGGTAGTAGTACTTGGCCACAAAAGAGTAGTCGTAGAGCTGGCGGCAGAACGTCGTGATGGCCTGCGCTTCCTTCTGGCTTTTTTTGGCAAGCTGGATGTAGAAGCCGGGCTGGCCCTTGCGCTGGGCAGCGCGAATCCGGTCGATGATTTCCTTGTAGATCTCGTAGTTCTTGCCGAGTTCGACCGCGATCTCATCGAAGAAGCCGGTGGTATCCACCGCTTTGTAGTTCGGCCGGACCTGGATGTTTTTCGCCGCGAACCAGTCGTGGATCGGACCGTGCTGCAGGTCCGTGGATATCAGGTCTGTATTGTGTAGGTTGATGCCTGCCAGAGAGGGCGTAGTGGCCTGTTCCACTCCGGATTCCCGGTTGTCCGCTTCGGCTTCTGTCCGCTTGAGCGAGGCCTGCAACGCAAAGTATTTCTCGAGCAGCTTCTTTATGAAGAATGTCGTTTCGTAGACCCGTTCCGCATGCCCGCACTTCGGGCAGTTCGCCGTCGTTCCGGTCGAATCGGCCGGCATTTCAGCCAGGTAAGCGCACTTATTGCATCGAAAAATTGCCATTTTTATCCCTTGGGTTTTGTCTGGTTGATATTCCTAATTCTGTAATCAGCTTGTTATTTTTCCGCCGCGCCGACAAGGGCGGTGCCTACTTCCATAAGGTGAGAAGGCACCTTGGTACCGCCGCCTTATCGGCGCGAAATTTATTGAGATGGAGGACGTGTTTACGCGAGTGATCCCCGCCTCAAACCCCGTTCTTCCTGAACCACTCCCGCATTCGCTTCCAGCCGTCCTCCGCCTCATCCTTGCGGTAGCTGGGCCGGTAGTCGGCGTGGAAGGCGTGGGGCGCGTTGGGGTAGAGGTGGATGGCGGAGGCCTTGCCGGCCGGGCTGGACGATTCCGCCAGGGCTTTTTGCATTTTCTCCACCGTGTCGTTGGGGATGCCGCCATCCTGCCCGCCGTAGAGGCCCAGCACCGGCCCCTTCAGATCGTTGGCCAGGTCCAGGGGATGCTTCGGCGTCATCTCGCCGGCCGGGCTGGTCAGGCGGCCGTACCAGGCCACGCCGGCCTTCACGCCCGTGTTGTGGGCGGCATAGAGCCAGGTGATGCGGCCGCCCCAGCAGAAGCCGGTGACGCCCAGGCGTTTTGTGTCGCCGCCGTTGGCCCTGGCCCAGGCGACGCAGGCGTCCAGGTCGGCCATGACCTGGCTGTCCGGCACCTTCGACACCACCTTGGCCAGGATGTCCGGAATGGCCGTGTATTGGCGCGGATCACCCTGGCGCGCATACAGCTCGGGGGCGATGGCCTGATAGCCGAGCTTGGCCAGGCGCCGGCAGACGTCCTTGATGTGCTCGTGCACGCCGAAGATCTCCTGCACCACCAGGATCACCGGAAAGTTCGCGCCCTGGGCGGGCTGGGCGCGGTAGGCGGGCATGTTGCCGCCGGCCGCGGGCACCTGGATTTCCCCGGCGGTGAGGCCTTCGCTATCGGTGACGATGGCGGTCTGGGCCATCACCGGCTGCACCGCCAGGGCGAAGCCTGCGCCCAGGGCGGTGACCAGGAAGCCGCGCCGGTTCACAGGTAAGGGCGGCGGGAGCAGGGATTCGAATTCGGCTTGAAGATAGTCTGTTTGGGGGGTCATGAAATATCTCCTCTTGATTGTGTGGGCGGTTGTGGAAGGAAGGCTGCCTGACAAGGGAGTTGGCGGGCGGTTCCGTCGGAACGCTCACTGTGCAGCCCCAAGCACTTCCCGGGCCAAGCCCGGCCAACCGTAATCCGGGATTGGATGGATGGATGCATGAATGGAACTCCGGCATGAATATCCCGCAGGGGCTGAATTGTCACAGTTTTTGCGCCAGCGCCTTTTCCAGTTTGATCTGATCGGCGGTGAAGCCACGGATGCCGTCCGCCAGTTTCTCGGTGGCCATCGCGTCCTGGTTCATTTCCCAGCGGAACTCGGCCTCGGTCATGGAGGCAGGACGGGGTTTCACCGGGCCGCTGTATCGCAGGCGGCGTTCCAGCACACCTTCTCTGTTCTGGAGCTCTTCCAGCAAGGCCGGACTGATGGTGAGTCGATCGCATCCAGCCAAGGCGATGATTTCGCCGCTGTTGCGGAAGGAGGCGCCCATGACCGTGGTTGGGTAGCCGTGCTCCTTGTAATACTGATAGATGCCGCGTACCGAGAGCACGCCCATATCTTCCTCGGCTGGGATGTCGGCGCGGCCTTCCCTGGCCTTCTGCCAATCGAAGATGCGGCCGACGAAAGGTGAGATCAGCGTTACGCCTGCCTCGGCGCAGGCACGCGCCTGGGCAAAACCGAACATCAGGGTCAGATTGCAGTGGATGCCTTCGTGCTCGAGGATTTCGCCGGCGCGGATGCCTTCCCAGGTGGATGCGATCTTGATCAGCACCCGCTCGTTGGCGATGCCCGCTTCGTTGTAGAGGGCGATGAGTCCGCGCGCCTTGGCCAATGTGGCTTGTGTATTGAACGACAAGCGCGCATCGACTTCGGTGGAGATACGGCCGGGCACGATCTTCAGCACTTCCAGCCCCACATCCACCGCCAGCTTGTCCATGGCGTCGTGGGTTTGCTGTTCCACGTCCTGGCTGCGCGATTTTGCCCAGGTGATTGCGTCGTCGATGAGGGGGGCATATTCCGGCAGAGTGGCCGCTTTCAGCAGCAAAGAAGGATTCGTGGTCGCATCCTCGGGGCGATGGCGGCGAATCGCTTCGATATCGCCTGTATCGGCGACGATGGCGGTCATGGATTTGAGTTGGTCGAGCAGCGTGGTCATCGTAGTCATCGTAGTCATGATCCCTGATTCCTTGGAGGTGAAGGTTATGAAATGTCCGCACTGCTTCCACGCACGGGCAAGAGGTTAGAACGATATAACGACTTCCGGTTGTGAGAAGGGCGATAAACCTGGTAGCCAGGAGGAAATTGGAATGGCGGGCGATGTCGGTGCCGACACTGCTATTCCAGTGGCGTCAGCCTCAATTTGTCCGCTTCCTGCTCCATGCGCACGTGGCGCAGGGCGTTCATGCCCAGCAGGGCGTCGCTGGCCAGGTTGGGGAGGATGGCGATGGCTAGGTTTTCGATGCGGAAGGGGCCGAAATCCAGTTCGCCGACCCGGCTGGTACACCCTTGCACAAGGCCGTTGGCGGTGCGGAATGTGGCGGCGATGTCACATCCCAGACCGATGCTGTGCGCGAACTCACGGGAGATGGAAACCGTGCTGGCACCGGTGTCGATGAGAAAACGGACCGGCTTGCCCTGGATGGCGCCATCGATATGGAAGTGGCCGTCCCGTGTGCGGGTCAGTTCCACCCGGTCCGGCCCGACGACCTGAAGCGGTGGCGATTCCTGACGCAGGAAGAAGACATAGAACAACAGCCCCAGGCCGAGCCAGATGCCGGCATGGATGAAGACGATGCCCGACCTGCCCATGCGGGTCTTGCCGAGACTTGCCGCTTATTCCATGTGCTTCTTGTTGACGACGTGTTCATCGATGACCTTCGCGGCCCAGTCCTTGGCGCCCAGCCCGAAGGCGATGGCAAAGGCGAGCCCCACCGCGCCGAAGGCGATGATGAAGGCGGCAGTGAGCAGCTCGTTGGCGATCTGCAACTGCTCCATGGCGATGAAGAAGACGAACACCATCATGG
>CAZEOR010000208.1:0-5715 GCA_964513695.1 uncultured Thiobacillus sp. | reverse complement strand
GGTGGATGGCCTCCACCAGCACATCGACCTTGACCGGCTTCATGACGTACTTGTCCACGCCGATGTCGATGGCCTTGAGGAAGTAACCCGTCTCGTTGAAAGCCGTGGTCATGATCACCGGCGTACCCGGGTGTTCCTGCTTGATGGCATCGGCCATGTCGAGGCCATCCATTTCCGGCATGCGGATGTCGCTCACCACGATGTCAGGTCGATGGGCACGGAACGCTGCGAGGCCCTCTCGACCGTTGTTCGCCGTGTACAGGGTGCCGACGCGCCGGCGCAGGAACTGGGCGAGCTGGTCGCGGATATCCTGGTCGTCCTCCACGTAAAGCAGCGTGAGGCCCTTGAGATCCTTGCCATTCTGAGTAGTCGCGGTGTACATGCTGAACTCCTGGATGAATCGAACCGTCAACGGCCCGTAGCGACGCTGGGGGATTCCGCAAGCGGGGTGGTGAGGTTGACCCGGACGCCACCGTCGGCATTGGCCACTTCGATGTGGCCGCCCATGTTCTCGATGATCGTGCGCGACATGTACAGGCCGATGCCGGTCCCCTTGTCGCGGGTGGTGAAATAGGGTTCGAACACCTTCGGCAGCACATCCTCGGCGATGCCGCCGCCGTTGTCGCTGAGCGTCAGCCCGCCCGCCTGTCCATCCCGCCAGATCCGGATGCCGACGCGGCCGGCGGGAATCTCCCTTTCCAGGATCGCATCCTTGGCGTTGCCCAGGAGGTTCAGCACCACCTGGGCATACTCGTTGGGGAAGCCGAAACACATGACGTCCTCGCCGGATTCCAGCTCGAGGGCGATCTTGGCGTGGGCGTAGCTCAGTTCCACGATCATCATGGCATCCCTGACCGCGCGGGCCAGGGAGAAGGACTGCCGGGTGCGGTCCGGACGGAAGAAATTGCGGAAATCGTCGATGGTGCTGCTCATCTTGTGGATAAGGTGGCCGCCACGCCCCACCTGATCGTCCAGATAAGCCCGATCCAATTGATTGAACTCGTAAGCGTCCCTGATATTGGCCAGGACCAGGGACAGGGCATTGATGGGCTGGCGCCACTGGTGGGCGATGTTACCCATCATCTCGCCCATGGCGGCGAGGCGGGATTGCTGGATGAGCAGGTGGTCCTTGTCCCGGTTCTTGGCCACCTCCTCGTGAACACGCGCCTCCAGCGAGACATTCAACTGCTTGAGCGCCAGCTCTGCCGCCTTGCGCGCGGAAATGTCGTTGAGATAGGAAAATATGAACTCCCTGTCGCCGAATTTGACCAAGTTCGCCCGGACTTCGATGGGGAATATCGAGCCATCCTTGCGCCGGTGCTCCGCTTCGATGAAGTCATTGCCCTTCCGCCGCAGATGCTCCACATGGGCGCGCCAGTTTTCTTTCGAGGCGTCGGGGGTGAAGTCCAACACATTCATGCCAATGAATTCGTCACGGGTATAACCCAGGCTCTCGTACGCCTTGATGTTGCTGGCGACCACCTCGCCATCCAGGTTCAACCACTCGAAGGCGACCGAGGCGTGGTCGATGGCGTACTGGGTCAGGCGCAGCATTTCTTCGGCCTGCCGCCGTTCCGTGATGTTCTGGGCATAGGAAAACACGTATTCGCGGCCCTCGAATGCCACATAGTTGCCCGTGATCTGGACCGGGAAGGTGCTACCGTCCTTGCGCCGGTGGGTGGATTCCGTGTTGATGGCGCCGTCCCGCTTGATGGTTTCCCATATTTCCGGCCAGCGCTCCGCCGGGAAACCGGGGTCGATGTTGCATAGGCGCAGGCGCAGCATTTCTTCCCGGCTATAGCCCAGTTCCTCGCAAGTCTGGCGGTTGACGTCAATGATGTGGCCCGACTCGTCGTACCACTCGAAGGCCATGTCGGCAACGTCGATGGCGCGGCGGGTGAGGTGCAGCGCAGCTTCCGCCTTCTTGCGCTCGCTGATGTCGCGCGCATAGCAGAAGTTGTATTCCCGCCCGCCGAACTCGATGTAGTTGGCCATGATCTCCACCGGGAAGGCGGTGCCGTCTCTGCGCCGGTGGCTGGTCTCGATACGCAGGCGTCCCTTCCCGCGCAGATCATTGAAGATGTCGGCCAGGGCTCCGGCGGGCACATCAAGGTCGATGTCCATGATGGACATCGTCAGGAGTTCATCCTTGGTGTACCCCAGGGAGACGCAGGCTGCCTCGTTCACATCCAGGAAACGGCTTTCCGGATCGATGAGGAAAAACGCGTCTGAGGAACGTTCCACACCGAACCGGATCAGGCGCAGGGCTTCCTCCACGCGGCGGCGCTCGGTGATATCGATGCCCGTGCCGATGAGGTAGTCGCGATCGCCCTCGCGCATGTGCAGTCCGGTCAGATAGAAGGGAATCTTTCCGCCCCGCGCCGTGATCAGTTGGGCTTCGGCAACAGCGGAGCCTGATTGATAGACCTCCCGTATTTTCTCCGCGATGAAACCCCTGTCCTCCTCGGCAATGAAGTCCGTGAGGAGCATGCCGGCCAGTCTGGCTTCGGCATACCCCGTGATCTCCAGGAAGTTGCGGTTCCAGCGGAGCAAACGGGCGTCCGCGTCGAACAGGTAAAACACGCCGGGCAGGCTGTTGATCAAGGCATCGGAGAAATGCTTTTCAACGCGCAATGCGTCCTCGGCGATCTTGCGCCCGGAGACATCCCGGACATGGGCGACCATATGCTCCTGTCCGCCGAAAGAAATGTGCTTAGCCGAGATTTCCACGGGCACGACACCACCGTCCTTGTGACGCAGTTCGGTTTCCAGCCGCAACGAGCCCTGCTGAATCAGGTCCGCCACCATGGGTTGGATGTCATCGGCGGCACGGCGCAGATCGACATCCGGGATGCTCATGCGCACCAATTCTTCACGGGAGTAGCCCAGCAACAGGCTGGCTTGCTCGTTGACGTAGGAGAAGCGGCCCGCATGGTCGAACCAGAACACCGCGTCGGAGGCGTGTTCGACAGCGAACTGGGTCAGTTTCAGCCGGTTCTCCACTTCCTTGCGGGCGCTGATGTCGGTATGGGAGCCCGCGATCCGGGTCGGCTGGCCATCCGCGTCCCATTCCACCACCTTGCCGCGGCCGAGAACCCAGCGCCAATCGCCATCCTGGGTTCGACAGCGGAATTCGGTGGCGAAGTGGCTTTCTTCACCCTCGAGATGGGCTTGGACGGCGGCTTCCGCGCCAGCCAGATCGTCCGGATGCAGCAAGCCGCGCCAGCTTTCGAAGTTGGCCGGGAACGCGCCGGGGGCGTACCCCAGCATGGTGTAGTAACGCGGGCTGAAATAGGTCTGACCGGTTTTCAGATCCCAGTCCCAGATACCGTCTGAAGTCCCTTCCAGAGCGAAACGGAGTCGCTCCTCGTTCTGCTTCAGGGCTGCTTCCGCCTGCTTGCTCTCGGTAATGTCGCGCACACATTCGATGGCGCCTATCACATGGCCCTCGGCGTCCTTCAGCGGCAAGGCCGTGGCCCAGACATAGGCGCCCCGGCCGCCATAGGCCTCGGGTGTTTCGCCCTCCGCGACCAGCACCTCGCCCCGGCGTTCGAAACTGCGATACAGGACATGGCCGTCGGCCCCGCCATTCAGGACCAGATCGATCAGCATGGGCCGACGCTCGCCGTAAAACGCATGGGCATAGCGCCCATCGCCCCGGCCGAGGATTTCCGCCTTGGCCACGCCGGTCATTGTTTCCATGGCCCGGTTCCAGGCTATGACACAGCCGCACGCGTCCACCACGAAGGTGGCATCCGGCAGAAAATCGACGATCCCCTCCAGTTTGCTGTTGGCGGTTTTCAATGCTTCGTCCGACAGTTTCCTGTCGGTAACGTCGCGAATGATCGCAACGATGCGTAATGGGTGACCGTCCGCCCCCCCGATGGGAAACACGGTAGCGTTGGCGTCGAAAACGCTGCCGTCCCGGCGCATCTGCCGCACGTCACCAACCCAGCCGCTGGTGAGGCCCTGGCCGATGACCCACTCCATCATTTCCCGATCCTCGCGCGGCCAGAACTCGCTGCCCGGCATCCCGAGCATTTCCTGGCGCTGGAAGTCACAGCCGAACATCTCGTGTGCGGCCCGGTTGGCGTAGGTCAGCAAAGCGCTTTCGGGAGCCGCCATGACGATGGCATCCACCGAGGCCTCCGCCAGCGCCCGGAACGTGAGCAGATGCTCCTCGGCCAGATGGCGATCGGTGATGTCCATGACGGTTCCGCTCATGCGGATCACCCGACCCCGTTCGTCGGTATGCGCGTTTCCCCGCGCCTCCAGATAGCGTATGCCACCCGCCGCCAGGGGCACCCGATAGGTCACGACGAAGGGCTGCCCATCAGTCAGGCAGCGCTCGACGACTTGCCCCACATGTTCCCGATCGTCGGGATGGACATGCCCGATGAACGCGTCGAAGTCCGGATGCCCCGCCACAGGATCCAAACCGAGCAAGCGGAAGGTTTCCTCGGACCACCAGAGAAACGCACGGCTGTCCGTGTCATAGGACCAATGCCCCAAGTGGGCCATGCGCTGAGCTTCGCGGTAATGGGCCTCGCTCTCGCGCAATGCGTCTTCCGTTTGGACCAACTCTCCCAAACGATGGCGTTGGCTACGAAAAAAGAACCCGCCTCCCAGCAGACCGATGAACCAGATACTCCCGTGGAAAAGCGTGCTTCGGCCCATTTGAGCCCGCGCCATGGCGAAGTACTCCGTCAAGGGAACCGATATTCCGACCGCGCCGCGCACGTCTCCCACCTTGAAGCCAAGATGGCCATGGCACTTCATGCAGTCCGTCTGCATGATCATGGGCCGTATGAGCCGGAGATAAGGTTTTCCGCCCATGTCGGCAACCTCGACGATCTCTTTTTCTCCACGCTCGAAGGCATGGATCGACTTTTCCTCCCAGGCGTCGGCCTTGTTGGCGGGATTCAGGGTCACGATACCGACGATGCGTCCCTTGATGCCATAGAGCCCAGAGTAGCGGTCCATCATTTCCCGCAGCATGGATGCAGGGTTCAACAAGGTGAGTGCCTGACCGTTGTCAGCCCGGATATCCCGGTGGGGAACATGGGCCAGGAAGGAGACCGGCCGGGTATGCTCGTCGACAACGGCATACAAGCCGCCTTTTTCCGAGGCCCAGAGGCGGAAAGCCTGATCCTTGAAGAAATTGGCGCGAGCCGTGTTCCGGGCCAGAGCGAGGGCAATGTCCTCTTCGTTCCGAAGCGTGGCATGGAGGGAATAACCGACCAATGCGGACCAGCCCAGCAACGCCAGCAGAGCCCACCTGGCCAGACGTCTCAGTTCGAGATTGTGTTTAAGCATGGGGCACTCGTCGTCGCTCCGTGGATTTTGAGACGCTCGGTGTCGAGCGGAGATTCAGGTCATGTCCTAGCCCATCTCCTTATTTCTTAAGCATGTTCGGCACTATCCGGAAGAATTGCATGGTGCTTATGTACCGGCATTCCCTTTTTTTGTGCATATCCGCTCTTGAAATAGCCCCTTCCCATCCCTACCATTAGCACTCGCTGGAGATGAGTGCTAATCACTCGATCAGATGACCATCTCCCATCGACCCTGTTGAAACACCGATTTCCGTTAGGAGGAAAGCAATGAAAATCCGTCCGTTGCACGACCGCGTCATCGTCAAGCGCCTGGAAGAAGAGCGCAAAACCGCTTCCGGCATCGTCATCCCCGACTCCGCCGCCGAGAAACCCGACCAGG
>CAZEOR010000207.1:0-5726 GCA_964513695.1 uncultured Thiobacillus sp. | reverse complement strand
GCCGACTTGCTCATGATCCACCTGCCTTCCTGCCCGGGATTCGCTTCCCGTTACCGTGTCAATGCAGGAATAGCCGCGGCCCTCGCGCGGATGGCTCACGGATGGCTCACGGATTGGAATAATCAGGCGGCTAGTTGTCACGGGCGAGGAATGATCAAGACAATGACCGACCATGACCCCGGCGCGCGTCTCCTCAAGGGAGGGGCGCCGGAATGACGCTCACGGGATTGCGCGGACCTACAAGTGGGGTGGTCTACATCTAGATCGTTTTCAGCAGCGACTTGATGGCGGGGCTGGGCAGCACACCCAGCACCTTGGCCAGCAGTTCCCGGCAATGGGTGTAGATGCTTGTGGCCTGGGCGTATTCGTCGCGCTTGATATGGCTGCGGATCAGATGGAGGCAGAGCTCCTCGTCCACGGGGAAGAACTCCCGCAGACGTTCATAGAGCTGTCCCGCTTCCACCCAGTCACCATCCTTCTCCAGAGCCTGTCCGAGGCGCCTTGCAACGCGCAGCAGCCGGGAGCGGATGCGCTCCCGAGCCAGAATCGCCCAACCCGACTCCTCGCCCTCCAGAAAATCACCCTGATAGAGCCGGATCGCCCGTTCCAACAAAATCTGTCCGCTGGCCGGATCCTGCTGATGGTCCACTTGGCCCAGCAGCCTCTCGCAGGCCCAGGCGTCCACCCAGCAAAGTTCCTCGTTCAGAGACAACAAGCCGTCGCCGAGCAGCAGCAGCTTGGGCACCACCAGAAGGTGGCGCAGGCGGCTCAAGGCCATGTCGAAGGCGCCTCGGGTGTAGTGGCTGTCCTCGTCTTCTTTATCTTCCCCCATGGTCTGGCGCAACAAAGCCACGGGCACCGCCCTGCCCCCCCGTGTCAGCAAACTGTGGAGCAGGAGCAGGGGTCGGCGTTGCGCCTTGCCGCTAAAACGCAGGGGCTGGCCGTTCACCACCACGGCCGACTGACCAAGCGTATAGATCCGTACCGGATAGGGCCAGCGGGACAAGTCGGGCGCAGGTGGGGCCAGGCCCACGTGTTCAATCAGGCATTTCGCGTAACACGGTTCGATACCCGCTTCCATGGCCTCGGCGCACAGGCTGGCAAGGATATCCGGCGTCTGGAACAGCACACCGGTAAATTGACCGGTTTCCCTGCCCAAGGCCAGAGCACGGCGCAGATCCGCCAAGCCGGCTTCCCGCCTGCTGGCGCGTAACCGGACATGAGCTGACAGCAGCATCGTCTGGAGTTGTGTGGATGCGGAATCGGCGTCCACCGCACAACCAGCCAGGGCCGCCTCCGCCTGGTCGAATCGTTGTGAACGGATCAGTTCGACGACGGAGCATGGAACCCCTGGCCGCCGGACGCATTCCGGAACGGGTGGGGACTCCGCAACCGGAAAAATGCTCTCGGGGTATAACTCAGCGTGCGAAGCGTAATCAAACGGGACCATGATCGGACGCCCTGAGCGGTTCCGACCGACGGCCCGGGATCAGGTCGCTCTCTTCGAAGTCGCCCATGCGTTAAGCCCAGCTTAGCGATTTCCGTGGGCAAGTACTGTTCGCCGACGCACACTTGAATGATTATTCTTCAAACCACCATACACCCCGGCCTTTCCTGGCCACGAATATACAGGCCCAAGAAGAATACACATGTCTCTCCCACCACCGGAACAGAACCAGATCCTCGCGGCCCTGCCCGCCGACGAACGCGCCCGGCTCGCGCTCCAGCTCCAGCCGGTGTCCTTCGAACGAGGGCAAACGATCTACTTGGCCGGAGACGCGCTCGGTTATCTCTATTTCCCGGTTTCCCTGGTAGCAACCTTGATGGCAGTGGGACGGAGCGGAGCCACGACCGCCCTGGCCCTCATTGGCAAGGAGGGAGGGATCGGCCTGGCAGAAGTGTTGGCCGGAGAACGCCTGCCCCACGATGTCGTCGCCCTGATGCCCGGCGAGGCCTATCGGCTGCGGGCGGACCATGCTCCCTGGGTGTTCACGCCGACCGGCGCCATGCTGCCCGCCACGCTGAACTATGGGCATTCGCTCATGACCCAGATCGCCCAGACGGCGTTTTGCAACCTGCACCATACCCTCGATCAGCGCCTGTGCCGGTGGCTGCTCTCCATTGCCTATCGTCTGCCGGCACAGCCGCTGCAATTGACGGAGGCACAAATCGCCGACGTCCTGGGTGTGCGCCGGGAATCGGTTTCCACGGCAACCGTGCGGCTACAGCAGGAAGGTTTGATCCGCCACCATCGGGGCATGGTGGAAATCCTCGACCGGGACAGCCTGGAAGCGAAAGCCTGCGAATGCCTGCCGATCTTCCCCTGGCACCCCTATCCCGTGAAATGCGCGTTCTCCCCGGTATAAACCGCCTTAGCCGGCACCGGAGGAGCGCAAAGAATCGGAAAACATCGGCCACCCCGCCGGCCTGGCGGGAATTTCCGCCGTGCATCACCCGTTCAAAGCCGACTATTCAAGTCGGCAAATTGCGCATTGCAACAACCCATCTATGCTGGGTAGCAGTGCGCAGCCCTTCGGCTCACTCGGGATCGAATCAGACTGCGACCACCCTCAGGAAAGGTGATTGCCATGCCCCGCCGCATCATCACAGGGATCGGCCTGCCGGCACTTCTCGCCGGTCTGGCGCTTTCCTTCGGCACGCACGCCACCAGCACCGCCGACCATGCCAAGTTCAAGGAATTGCAGCAGCCCTTCTCCAGCGGCCCGGAGGTCACCCAAGCCTGCCTGTCCTGCCATACCGAGGCGGCAAAGCAGATCCACAAGACCAAACACTGGACCTGGGAATTCCTCAATCCCGAGCAGAAGCAGATGCTGGGCAAGAAGCACATCGTCAACAATTTCTGCATCTCGGCGCCGGCCAACTACGCCTACTGCACCTCCTGCCACGTGGGCTACGGCTGGAAGGACGACAGCTTCGACTTCAGTTCCGAAACCAACGTTGATTGTCTGGTCTGCCACGACACCACCGGCAAATATAAAAAACCGGCGGGCTTCGCCGGCAACCCGATCACCAAGGAAATGGAGTTCCCGCCCGGCTCCGGCAAGATCCTCAAAGCGGTGGACCTGGCCAAGGTGGCCCAGAAGGTGGGCAAGACCAGCCGCGACACCTGCGGCGGCTGCCACTTCCACGGCGGGGGCGGCGACGGCGTCAAGCACGGCGACCTGGACAGCTCCCTGGAAGCCCCGGAAAAGCACCTGGACGTGCACATGGACGCCACCGGCGCCAATTTCACCTGCGCCACCTGCCACATGGGCAAGAACCACGACGTGGCCGGCAGCCGCTACGCACCCACCGCCAAGACCAAGGGTGGCGCCCTCATGCGCGGCAAGGATGAAGGAAAGAACCCGGCCAGCTGCCAGTCCTGCCACGGCGACCGGCCCCACGGGAAGGCGGACGACAAGCTCAACGACCACGCCCGCAAGGTGGCCTGCCAGACCTGCCACATTCCGGCCTATGCCCGCGGCGGCGTCGCCACCAAGATGACCTGGGACTGGTCCACCGCCGGCAAGATGGGACCAGACGGCAAGCCCATGACCAAAAAGGATGCGAAGGGCCACGTCACCTACGACTCCCGCAAGGGCGACTTCACCCTGGCCGAGAACGTGATCCCCGAATACGCCTGGTTCAACGGCCAGGTGAAATACACCCTGGTAGGCGACCCGGTGGACAAGGGCGCCGGCATCACGCCAATCAACCGCTTCCTGGGCGGGCCGGACGACGGCAAGTCCATGATCTGGCCGGTGAAGGTGTTCCGCGGTTCCCAGCCCTACGATCCGGTCACCCACTCCCTGGTCACACCCCATACCGCCGGCCTGGACGACGCGGCATTCTGGAAGACCTTCGACTGGGGCAAGGCCATCGCCGTCGGCATGGCGTCGGTCAACAAACCCTTCTCCGGTCAGATCGATTTCGTGAAGACCGAGATGTCCTGGCCCATCACCCACATGGTGGCGCCCAAGGAGAAGGCCCTGGCCTGCACCGATTGCCACCGGGACGGCGGCCGCCTGGCCTCCATCCAGGGCGTTTATCTACCCGGGCGCGACCGCAACAAACTGCTGGATACGGCCGGCTTCGGCCTGGCTGGCCTGACCCTGCTCGGCGTGCTGGGCCATGGCGCCGTGCGCTTCGTCATGCGCGGCAAGGGAAGGAACAAGTGATGAAGGTGACACGTATTTCTTCCCCCTTGGAAAAGGGGGACCGAGGGGGATTTTCAGGTTCGCGGGCAACCTGGCCGCGTCGAAATCCCCCCTGCCCCCCTTTCAGAATGGGGGGAAAACCCAATGCATCGCTACCCTCATTGCTGCCTTAACCAAGGAAGTTCGCTCATGAGCGAAAGAATCTACATCTTCAAGCGCTTCGAGCGTTTCTGGCACTGGTCCCAGGCGGCTCTGATCATTTTCATGCTCATCACCGGCTTCGAGGTCCACGGCACCTATGCCCTGTTCGACTTCAAAGCGGCCAGCCAGTACCACGTCTATGCCGCCTGGGCGCTCATCACCCTATGGGTGTTCGCCATCTTCTGGCACTTCACCACCGGCGAGTGGAAACAGTACATCCCGACCCTGGACAAGGTGGATGCCATGGCCAAGTACTACCTGACCGGCATCTTCACCAATGCGCCGCACCCGGTACGGGTCACCGTGCTGAAGAAGCACAATCCCTTGCAGCGGCTGGCCTACCTGGGCGTGAAGCTGTTCATCAACCCGCTGATCTGGGTCACCGGCCTGCTTTATCTCTACTACGCGGCCTGGCCAGACTGGGGCCTGGGCATGCTGAAACTGGAATGGGTGGCTCTGGCCCACACCGCCGGCGCCTTCTTCATGCTGGCCTTCCTGATCGCCCACCTTTACTTGATCACCACCGGCCACACGGTCACCGCCCACCTTAAAGCCATGATCACCGGCTGGGAGGAAGTGGACTGAGCCATCTGGATCGCCAATCTGTTCGCACTGATTTCACCTTGAGGAGACAACCATGAAAGCCCATTGCATCGCCCTGTCCGGCCTGATGCTCGCCCTGTGCGCCCTGCCCTTCGCCAGTCAGGCCGGGGACGGCGACTGGAAGCGCGGCCGCATCTACTACCGCATGGTTTGCACGGCCTGCCATGCGCAAAAGGGGGGCTCCATCGCCCCAAGCAAGTACACCAAAGCAGAATGGGCGGCCTATATCAAGTCCGACAAGCACGCCAAGGGCAAGGACTCCCTCAAGTCCTACTGGAGCAAGTCCTACCGGGACAGCATCAAGGCCGGCAACAAAGCCGCCGAGAAGTTCGCCGACCTGTCCGACCAGGAGCTGATGGACGACCTGAAGGCCTTCGTCGAGTACGGCGCCAAGGACGGCGAGAAGCCGGCCAGTTGCAGTTGAGCCAGACCACGAGGAGACAACGATGAAAAGCCGCATCACCCTGACCTTTGCCCTGCTGGCGGCCCTGGCCGGCCTGCCCTCCGCCCTGCCTGTCCAGGCCGCCGAAACCGCCGCGGTACAGCCCAAGGAAGGCTGGTACCCCAACCTGGTGGACGAGGCGTTCGTGAAGAAATACGCCGTGCTGCCCAAGCCGGATGGCGTGCTCATCGTGGATTCCCGGCCCACGGCGCGCATGTACGACCCGGGCCACATTCCCACGGCGGTGAGCATCCCGGACCTGCAATTCGAGGCCATGGCCGAGCAGTTGCCCAAGGACAAATCCACCCTGCTGGTTTTCTATT
>CAZEOR010000206.1:0-5735 GCA_964513695.1 uncultured Thiobacillus sp. | reverse complement strand
CCTCCCGCAATTCCCGGTCCAAAGCATGTCGAGCGGTTTCACCGGGCTCCACCTTGCCACCGGGAAACTCCCACCAGCCGGCATAGGCCTTGCCCTCAGGCCGACTCGCCATGAGGAAGCTTCCATCGGTTCGTTCGATGACAGCGGCAGCCACTTCCACCAATCTTTGTTCGTTCATTTCTGCAACCGGGTCAGGGCTTCGCCAGCTTGGCGCGGCAAGTCGATGCCATTGCAAAGATCGGCCAATAGCCCCTTGCAGTGGGTTTCCTTCTGTTTTGCCAGCACCACGGCTTGATGGAAATACTGGTACGCGTGCGGCAATCCCAGCCCCTCGGCGGCAGCCCCCAAGTAGAACCAACTGATATCCTGGACATAACCCACGTCCAGAACCTCCCGCGCAAGCGCTTCCCAGGACTGTTGCTGAAAATAGGTCCGCATTTTTTCGCTTCGATTGGAAAAGCTCAGGGCACAGTTTTCGCAGCTCAATACCGCTTCCCCGCTCTTGAATCCGTGCAAGGCCGGGTTGACCAAACTCAGTGGCCGCAGGTTCGCGGGTGCTGACACACCGGATGTCACATCGCGGACATTGGCCGCCAATCGAGTGGGAAGCGCAGCGGGATTGCTTGCGGCTTCGGCATAGATCGGCCGCATGGCGGGAACGAGGCCGTTAAGCGCCTCCATGCGGACTTCCGAGGCCGGGTGGGTGGAAAGCAAATCGAACCGCCCCTTTTCCCCCGATGCCTGCATCATCTTTTTCCATAATTCCGGCGCGGCTTCCGGGTTGTATCCGGCACGAGCTGCGAGTTCGATGCCAATTCGATCCGCCTCGGTTTCCGCACCACGACTATTGGGCAACTGCCAAAGAACCAGGCTTGCAAGCTGTCCGGTCTGCTGGCGTCCCTGACTGCTTCCCGCCAGGGCCGCGACAAATATGTCGGAGAGCATACCGACCGACATCTTCTCGGCACCGTGGTTGGCCAGAGCATGGCCGATTTCGTGGCCCATTACCTGGGCGATTTCGTCGTCCGTGGCTTTCAGTTTTTCGATCAACCCCGTGTAGATGGCCATCTTGCCGCCAGGCAAGCAGAACGCGTTGAGGGTCTTGGGATCGTCTATGACATTCACCTCCCATGCCCAATTCGCGGAATCCGGCCGGTAACGTATCGCCTGGGCCACCAGGCGGTCAGTAATGGAGCGCACGCGAACGACCACGGCCTCGTTATCGTTGAGTTTCCCTTTCTTGGCATGGGGTGCCAGTTCCGACCTGTAGGCAGAGACGGATTGGGCGATCACCTGGCTCTCGGGCATCAGGGATAACTGGCTGCGCCCCGTCAGGGGGTTGGTGGCACAGGCAGCCATCGCGACGGACAACATCAACAGGAAAAATGTGCGCCCAGGGCTCATTCCTGCCGGTCACCCTGCAGGTGGGCGACACGGGTTTCCAGTTCCTGGAGTTTTTCCCGGGTACGGGCAAGAACCTGGGTCTGCACGTCGAACTCCTCCCGCGTCACCAGATCGAGCTTGGACAGCCAGGCGGACAGGCCAGCCTTGAGATTCTTCTCCATGTCGCGAGCGGGGCTCATGGCCAACACTTCGCTGATTTTCGCGGCGACTTCTTCAGTGAGTTTTTGCTTCAACATGGTGGGATTTCCGTATCACGAGACGAGGTTATGAGTTTAACAAAGCATACGGCCCGTTCCGGGTGCCAAGTCGGTGCAGGACGATCCAGCCATGCACCGACTTGGGGCGATCAACTGCGCCAACTTCGCGCAGACGATGATAACAACTTGTTTAATAAGACAATAATTTGCTGGCACGGGAAATGCTGTCACAGGGTGTGCACCTTCGCACCACTTATTTATCGTGGAGAACCGTCATGAAAAAACTGTCTTACCTGCTCGCCTTATCCGGATTGATCGCAGTGCCCGCGATGGCTGCCGATGCTCCTGCATCCCCGCATAGCGTCTCCTTCAACGTCGGCGTGACTACCGACTACATTTTCCGCGGCATCACCCAGTCCCAACACGACCCCGCAATTTCCGCCGGCGCCGATTACAGCCATGCCAGCGGTCTGTATGCCGGCACATGGGTTTCCACCCAAAAGTGGGTTTCCGACTCGTTCCCCGCTACACCCTATAAATCCAGCAGCGATTTCGAGTGGGACGTTTATGGCGGTTACAAGGGCAGCGTTGGAGATATCGGTTATGACGTCGGCCTTATCCACTATGCCTATGACGGCAAGCGTGCCGGCCTGGCGGCCCCCACCCCCGAGACCACCGAAGTCTATGTGGGCGCCAGTTGGAAATTTCTGTCCGCCAAGTACAGCTATGTAGTCTCTGATTATTTCATCGGCTGGGGCACCCGTGGCGCCACCAAGACCGATGGCAGTGCCTATCTTGAGTTGAACGCCAGCTACGACATGGGCGATGGCTGGGGCCTGATCGGCCATATCGGCCACCAGCGGGTTAAGAACGTGGGCGCCGCCTCCTATAGCGACTGGAAAATCGGCGTATCCAAGGATCTCGGCTTCGGGGTCGTGACCCTTGCCTACTCGGACACCAACGCCGATGGAGACGTGGGCACCGGTCAGGCTTATGACTGGAATGGCGAGGACGCCGGCAAAGGCACCTTCGCCCTCTCCTTCTCCAAGAGCTTCTAACCCAGCCCAATCCAGCCTAACCACTCCGCACCCGCGGAGTGGGTGTGGCGAGATGGTTCGATCAAACAGGAGACATTCATGAAATTCGTCACCGCAATCATCAAACCCTTCAAGCTCGACGAGGTTCGTGAAGCCTTGTCCGGCCTGGGGGTTTCAGGCATCACCGTGACCGAGGTCAAGGGTTTCGGCCGTCAGAAAGGCCATACCGAGTTGTACCGCGGCGCCGAGTATGTCGTCGACTTTTTGCCCAAAGTAAAAATCGAGATCGCCGTCAAGGCTGATCTGCTGGATCAGGCCATCGAAGCCATTTCCAAGGCTGCCCAAACCGGCAAGATCGGCGACGGCAAGATTTTCGTTTGGGACCTGGAACAGGTTGTTCGCATCCGCACCGGCGAAGCCGGCGAAGCGGCAATCTAAGGAGAACCGATTATGAAACGCCTATTCGCGACATTGATGTTGCTGGGCTCGCTGGGATTTACCGGCGTTGCCCTGTCCGAGGAGCCGGTCCCCACGCCGGCGCCCGCTGCCACCGCCGCGGCGCCCGCTGCTGATCCCGCCGCGCCTGCTGCCGCTCCGGCAGATGCGGCCGCCCCGGTCACCGCCGCCGCGGTCCCCGCGGCGGCGACACCCGCGCCGGCTCCAACCCCCAACAAGGGGGATACTTCCTGGATGCTGGTTTCCACCGTTCTGGTGATCATGATGTCCATCCCCGGCCTGGCCCTGTTCTACGGCGGCCTGGTACGCAGCAAGAACATGCTGTCCGTGCTCATGCAGGTGTTTTCCATCTTCGCCCTGATCACGGTGCTGTGGACCATCTACGGCTACTCGCTGGCCTTCACCCAGGGCAATGCCTTCATCGGCGGCTTCGACCGGCTGTTCCTGAAGGGCATCTACGACCCGGTGGCAGGTAGCGTCGCCAACGCGGCCACCTTCAGCAAGGGCGTGGTGATTCCCGAGTTCGCCTTCGTGGCGTTCCAGGCCACGTTCGCGGCCATCACCGTGGCCCTGACCGTGGGCGCCTTCGCCGAGCGCATGAAGTTCTCCGCCGTGCTGCTGTTCGCCGCCCTGTGGTTCACCTTCGCCTATCTGCCCATGGCCCACATGGTCTGGTTCTGGCCCGGCCCGGATGCCTACACGGATGCCAATGCCGCCACCGCCGCCACCGCGGCCTCCGGCTGGCTGTTCCAGAAGGGCGCTCTGGACTTCGCGGGCGGTACCGTGGTGCACATCAACGCCGGTATCGCCGGTCTGGTGGGCGCCATCGTGGTCGGTAAGCGCATCGGCTACGGCCGTGAGGCCTTCACCCCCCATAGCCTGACCATGACCATGATCGGCGCTTCCCTGCTATGGGTAGGCTGGTTCGGCTTCAACGCGGGTTCCGCTCTGGAAGCTGGTGGCACCGCCACTCTGGCCTTCGTCAACACCCTGGTTGCCACCGCCGCGGCCACCGTAGCCTGGACTTTCACAGAATGGCTGATCAAGGGCAAAGCCTCCATGCTGGGTGCCGCGTCTGGTGCCGTGGCTGGCTTGGTTGCCATTACTCCGGCCTGCGGCTGGGTTGGCGTTGGTGGCGCACTGGCCATTGGTGCTCTGGCCGGCGTGGTCTGTCTCTGGGGTGTCAGCGGCCTTAAGAAACTGCTCGGTGCCGATGATGCGCTGGACGTATTCGGTATCCACGGTATCGGTGGCATTCTGGGCGCCCTGCTGACCGGCGTGTTCAACACCTGGGCACTGGGCGGTACCGGCATCGTCGACTACGTCAACAACAAAATCATCGACACCGAGATCGGTGCCCAGGTCTGGATCCAGGCCCAAGCGGTTCTTACCGCCCTGGTCTGGTCCGGCGTGGTCGCCCTGATCTGCTTCAAGATCATCGATTGGACCATCGGCCTGCGTGTGCCAGAAGATCAGGAACGCGAAGGTTTGGATACCACGAGCCACGGCGAACGGGCCTACAACCTCTGATCCGGTTCAAGAATCCATCTCACCACCAAGTGAGTTCCAGGGCGCCGCGAGGCGCCCTTTTTTGCCTTGAAACCTTGCGCAGCGAGGCAAGGAGCGCTTATTGAATTTGCTCAAGCAACATCGCGAACAGGCGATCTACTTCCTCGGGCCTCAGCTTACGTAACAAATCCAGGGCCTCGCGCGCCGCCGCATCGTTTTTCGATCGATAAAATTCAACCATCAGGCTGTACCACGCGCGAGCAAGCTCGGGGTTGATCCGGCGGACCCGTTGAACCGCATCAACGATGCCAACCTCACCTTTCAAGGTGTAATAGGTGCGGCCAAAATTCTGCCAAGCCGGAAAATAGTCCGGGTTCGCGCGCACAGCTTCCCGATAGGCCAACAAGGCATCGCGGTAGCGTTTGCTGTCCCGATAGGCATTACCCAGGTTGTTGCGTGCGAAGACGTCGCCAGGTTCGATGCGCAGATTCTGCTGGTAGGCCCCGATGGCCTCTGGATAACGGTTCAATGCCTTATAGGCGCGGCCGAGCGCGAACCAGGCAAGCGCGTTATCGCTTTCCGCCTGAGTCCACAGCAACCCCCATTCCAGCAAGCTCCGCCAGTCACCCCGCCTTTCCAGATCCTGGGCTCGGGCGATCCATTCCGACTGGACACTTGAGTTGGCGGTGAGTGATTGGGCGATGGCCATGCTCGAACCGACGGGCGCCCCTGCCAGAAAGGCCAAGCCCAATAAAACAATATGTTGAGGGTTCAAGATATCTCCAGAGTATCTGGCTGATTTTTCACTGTAGGGGAAATCAACGGCCGCAGGACATTTTGCTTCGCTTTGTCCCAAGCATGGCTGGAGAAAATGGAGCCCAGCACTTCTGCGGACAACAACATTTCAAAGGAAGAAGTATCCGATCCACGTCCGGGTGCTGGCGAAAAAAGGGAAAATCCCGTCATGATTCCTTCCTCTCCTCGACGCACCTGGATATTTCTTCTGGTCAGTTGTGCGCTGTTCTTCGGACCGGATCTCGTCATACCCGAATCCTGGGCGCATAACCTCCTTTACGAGCGCATGTCCGCCGCTTACCAGGGCATCCTTGTTGTCATCGGTTTCTGGTTCGGT
>CAZEOR010000205.1:0-5747 GCA_964513695.1 uncultured Thiobacillus sp. | reverse complement strand
CTCGAGCTCGGCATTCAGCCGTTCCAGTTCAAGCTGCGCCTTGACCCGGTCATTGATGTCGCCGATGAAGCCTTCCCGCGCCACCAGCCAGCCGGCCTCGTTGTAGATGCCGCGCCCCTTGGACCAGACCCAGATTTCGCCGCCGTCGGCGCGAAGGATGCGGTACTCCGCCTTGAAGGGGCGGTACTCGGCCAAGGCCGCATCCACTTCCGCATAGATCCGCTCCCGGTCGTCGGGATGGACGATGTCGTTGAAGTACGGCTTGCCGGCCATGAGGGCTTCGGCGGGATAACCGGTCAATTCCAGACAGCCTTCGCTGATGTATTCCACGGGCCACCCGGGCGCGTTGCGGCGGCGATAAGCCACACCGGGCAGATTGTCCACCAGGGTGGCGAGAAAGCGCTCCCGCTCGCGCAGGGCCGCCTGGGCCGCCTTCCAGGGGCGCAGATCCCGCGCCACGGTGGAAAGATATTTCAGCCGGCCCTGTTCATCCTTGTGGGCGATCAGCACCTGGGAAACCGGGAAGGCCTCGCCATGACGCGTCTGAAATGATGATTCCCCTGTCCACATTCCCTCACGCAAGGCGGTGGGAATGGCAATCCTGTCCCGCTGCTCGCGGGCCCAATGGGGATAAAGATGGCCCACATCCCACTCATCCAGGGATTCATCCTGCTCCAACCCGACCAACTTGCGTCCAGCGGGGTTGATATAAGTGGGTTTGCCGTCCGCTCCGGTGGTGCCGACAAAATCCGGCGTGGCTTCCAGTATTGATGCCAGGCGTCGATGCACGCTTTCCAATTCCCTACGCTCGGCGGTTTCCAGGGCCATGGCTACCATGTCGGCCAAGGATGAGGCAAAGCTCATCTCATCGGGAATCCAGTGGCGGGGCGGCCCAACCTGTTCATGGCAGAGCACGCCCACGGTGTGCCCGGCCCGAACGATGGGCGCATCCAGCATGGCGCCAATACCCGATGGCTCCAGATAATCGGTGTTCAATTCACGGGTTCGCGGATCCTCACGCGCATGGTCGGCAGCTATCACACGGTCCTGATCCAATGCAGCAAAATAGCCGGGGTAACGGGCACGCTGCACCACAGGGCCAGACCGATGCACTCCCCCCGGCAGGTCGAACATGTCTCGGCATTCGATGCATTCCCGGTCCGCACCCAGCAACCAGATACCCACCCGTGCCACATCCAGTACTCGGGCAGCCGTCTCGGTTATGGCCTGGAACACATCCTGCGGGGATCCGGATGAAAGCACGCCGCTACGGGCAAGTTGGGAAAGCGCATCGTGGTACCGGCTCTGATGCCGGCCGATGAGGCTGTCAGTCAGATCTCGAATGGAAAGACGCACACCGAGGAAAGAACCATCCGGTCCGTGCACACCCTTCCAGGAAACCGCTACCCAGGCAAGCGTGCCATCCAGCATGAGGATACGTAGCTGCTGGTCGGTACCGGACCCGCCAGTCCGCGCGTCAGCGAGGAGTTCCTGGAGGATGCCATGATCCCTTTCGTCCACCAGTGGCAGCGGATAATTCGGCATCGCGAGGCATTCGTCGGGCGTCCGGCCGGTAATGCGTTCAACCGCCGAATTGATCCAGACTGCCCGGTTATCGGACTCGAACCAAGTCTCCCAATCGTAGGTTTGCTCCGCGATCTGGAAAAAATCTATGGCTTTGCCGTTGCTCCCATCCATGGCTATTTTTCGATCCCTGGCTGTTCTTATGGGGTATGACACTACGCTCCATAAGGTTGAAGGGTCAAGAAATGCACCGCGATGCGAGCGGATTCGATATCAAGGTGATGATGATGGAAATGGCGATTCCATTCCTCTGCGGAAGCTGTTGCCTGACGGCAAAGCCTTGATATCCGGCCTAGGCATGAATAGAACTTGTAGCTAGACCAGGATGAAGCGGAGGCGATAAAAGACAGTCAGGACTGCCTTTCCCCCTTCTGGTTGAGCCTCCGTCGATAGGGATGGCCTACCTTGGTGTGGGGATTGGACACTGCAGATTCCGCATCTTCTTCGGTGTGTGCCGGTTTTGACGCACCCCCTCCCTTGCCTATGCCGCACCAACGTAACAAGGCGCCAATTTCCTCATCTGTCAGTTCTTCCTTCATGCCACGCTTGAGTCTGGACGGCATGGCGATGGGGCCGAAACGTACACGGATCAGGCGGCTGACCATGAGGCCCAGGTGTTCCATGAGGCGGCGGACTTCCCGGTTGCGGCCTTCCTTGATGACCAGTCGGTACCACTGGTTGATGCCCTCGCCGCCCGCGGGCACGATGCTTTCCACCTTGGCGATGCCGTCGTCCAGTTCCACGCCCTTGAGCAGGGCATCCATTTTTTCCGCATCCAGCGCGCCGACGATGCGCACGGCATATTCCCGTTCCACTTCGTAGCGAGGGTGGGACAGCCTGTTGGCGAGTTCGCCGTCGGTGGTGAAGATGAGCAGGCCTTCGGTGTTGAAATCCAGCCGGCCGACGGTAATCCAGCGGCCGCCACGGATGGGCGGCAGGTTGTCGAAGACGGAGGGGCGCCCTTCCGGATCGTCGCGGGAGACAATCTCGCCTTCCGGCTTGTGGTAAAGCAGGACGCGGGGTAGCTGGATCTTCCAGGTCAGGCGCACCAGCTTGCCGTTGACCTTGACCAGATCCCCCGGCTTGACCTTGTCGCCTACCTGGGCGGGTTTGCCGTTGACGCTGACCCGTCCGTCCACGATCAGTTGTTCCATGTCGCGGCGGGAACCCAGGCCGGCGGTGGCCAAGGCCTTATGCAGTCGTTCGCTCTGGTCTTCGAGGTCTTCTGGACGGACCTTCAGGGGGCGTCCCATGTAGGAGTATCTCGGCATGTTGTTCTCTCTATAGCTGTGTGTGAGTCCCGCTTCAGCGACTTCCGCTTCGCGCGCGGGGGGCGAATCTTATTCCTCGGGTGACGGGGACTCCATAGGAAGTTCATCCGCATGAGCGCGTTCGATCAGTTCCTTGGCCAATTCGGGCAAGGGCGGCAATTCGGACAGGGCGCGCAGCCCCAGGTCGGAGAGGAACTGCTTGGTGGTGGCGAACAGGGCCGGACGGCCAGGCACATCCTTGTGGCCCACCACCTCGATCCAACCCCGTTCCTCCAGAGTTTTCACGATCTGGCTGTTGACCGCCACGCCGCGGATTTCCTCCACGTCGCCCCGGGTGACCGGCTGGCGGTAGGCAATGATAGCCAGGGTTTCCAGGGTGGCACGGGAATAGCGAGGGGGCTTCTCGGGATTCAGGCGATCCAGGTAATGCTGGTATTCGACGCGGGTCTGGAAGCGCCAGCCGTCGGATACAAACGCCAGTTCCACGCCCCGGCCCTGCCAGTCGGAACGCAGTTCCTCCAGGGCGCGGCGCAGGAAATCGTTGGAGAGTTCGGTGTCGAAGACGCGCTTCAGTTCGGCCAGGCTCATGGGCGCGGCGCTCGCCAGCAGAACGGTTTCCAGGATCCGTTTGATCTCTGCGAGGGCGTTGCTTACCTCCCCTCCCGTGGTTGGGAAGTGGAGAATTTCGTCAGGCTTGGGCATGATTTTCCAGGATGGCGACTTGGGCGTGGATGGGCGCGAAGGGCTCGTTCTGGACGATATCCACCAAGCGTTCCCGCACCAGTTCCAGCAAGGCTAGAAAGGCTACCACCAGGGCGGAACGTCCGTCGGCTGGGTCGAACAAGTCGGCGAACAGCATGCGGCCGGAACCGGACTGGGCTGCGCCTTGCAGCAATTTGAGGATGCGGCTCATGTGTTCCCGCACCGACAGTTCCTGGCGGCCGATGCGGTGATGCTTGTTCATGGAGGCGCGTTTGAGAATGGCGCCCCAGGCTTCCATGAGGTCTTCCGAATTGACCAGGGGCAGGCGTTTGGCTGCCAACTGGGGGACGAAGATGCTCACCGCCTGGAAATCCCTGCCCAACTGCGGCAAGACGTCCAGGTTTTTTGCAGCCAGCTTGGTCTGCTCGTATTCCAGCAGACGGCGCACCAGTTCGGCGCGGGGATCGTGTTCCTCGCCCTCCTCCAGTTTCTCCGGCCGGGGCAGCAGCATGCGCGACTTGATCTCGATGAGCATGGCCGCCATCACCAAGTATTCCGCCGCCAGTTCCAGGCGCTTGCGGCGCATGACCTCGACGTAGTCCATGTACTGGCGGGTGAGGGCCGCCATGTTGATGTCCAGCACGTTCAGGTTGTTGCGGCGGATCAGCCAGAGCAGCAGGTCCAGGGGGCCCTCGAAGGCTTCCAGGATGACTTCCAGGGCGTCCGGCGGGATGTACAGGTCCACCGGCAGGTCGGTCCACAACTGCCCCTGGACCCGGGCCAGGTGGCGCACCTCCTCTTCGGCGTGTTCGATGGCCTCGGCGGGGTCGAGAACTTCGTCTGTGCCGGTCATGCCAAACCACCTGATAACTCCCCCCTTTGAATAAGGGGGGAAAGGCCAAAGCCGGCTCGGTATTTCATGCTGCCGTCCGTTCCCGGTCGCGGCCAGCTTTCAGCACCACGGCATAGCTCACGTCGGCCCGGCCGAAGCCTGCCAGGGCGGCGAACAGGTCGTCCGACAGCCGCACCCGCCAGGCGCTGCCCAGCAGCACGTCGCAAGAGGCGGATTCGTTGTGGTATGCCAGGCTCACCGGGCAACCCGCCGGCAGGCGATGGGGAGCCAGACTGTCGATCAGTTTTCGGGCATCCGGTCCATTGTTCAAGGTCAGCTTCAGGCCGGTGGTGTAACGAGTGCGGGCGCCATCCAGGTCCATGACTTCGTCGGCAGTGACACGCATGCCGCCGGAGTAGCTGTCGGAGCTGGCCTTGCCGATGATGATCAGGAGGGCATCTTCCTTGATCATGGTGCGGTGGGCTTCGTATAGCTCGTTGAACACCGCCACCTCCACCTGGGCCTGACCGTCGTCCAGGGTGACGGCGGCCATCTTGCCCCGGCGCGTCATCTGGGTGCGAACGGCGGAGACGGTGCCGGCCAAGAGTTGCTGGCCCGGCTGGGGTTTGACGTCCTTCAGGGATCGATCCGCCAAGCCCTTCAAGGAGACTTTGTCGGCCTCGAAGGGATGGCCGGAAAGATAGAAACCCAGGGCGGTTTTTTCTTGGGCGAGGCGTTCCTTCAAGTTCCACTCCGGCACCTTTATCAGGTCTGGCGGCGTCTCCGCCATGGCATCGCCAAACAGCGAGTTCTGGCTGGAGTTGGCCTGCTGGTTCTCCGCCCATTCCATGGCCAGGCCCACGCTCATCAATGTGGCATTGCGGTTGGCGTGCAGTCTGTCGAAGGCACCGGCCTTGACCAGAGCCTCGATAGCGCGGCGATTGACCACGCGCCGGTCGATGCGCTTGCAGAAGTCGAACAGGTCGTTGAAGGCGCCGCCGGTCTCTCGCGCCGTCAGGATGTTGTTGATGGCGCCCTCCCCGGTTCCCTTTACCGCGCCCAGACCATAGCGAACGTGCTTGCGATCCACGGGCAGGAAGCGGTAGACGGACTGGTTGATGTCCGGCGGCAGGATGGTCAGGCGGTTCTTGACCGCATCATCGTGGAAGATCTTGACGCTGTCTGTGTCGTCCATGTCGGAGGACAGGGTGGCGGCCATGTAGGCGGCGGTGTGATGGGCCTTGAGCCAGGCAGTCTGGTAAGAAACGACGGCATAGGCGGCAGTGTGGGACTTGTTAAAGCCATATTCGGCGAACTTCTCCATGAGGTCGAAGAGCTGCATGGCCAGGGCTTCGTCG
>CAZEOR010000204.1:0-5752 GCA_964513695.1 uncultured Thiobacillus sp. | reverse complement strand
CTTGGTTTTCGAATATCGAGCCAATATGGCCTGCAATTCCAGATCAGGAACAGGATAAAGCTGCTCTACCCGTAGAAGCGCAACATGGCGCAAGTTCTTCTCCTTCCGTACTCTCGCCAGATCGAAATAAACACGGCCGCTACAGAATACCAGTCGTGAAATGGCGGAGGGGTCCAGATCCATCGGGTCATCCAAAATAGGCTGGAATGCACCCTTGACGAATTCCTGCATACCCGAAACGGCATCTGGATGACGTAGCAGGCTTTTGGGCGTGAAGACTATCAATGGCCGCCGATATGGACGAACCACCTGACGACGCAACAAATGGAACATTTGCGACGGGGTGCTAGGTTGGGCGATTTGAATATTGTCGTGAGCGGTTAATTGCAGGAAACGTTCAATACGTCCGGATGAGTGCTCTGGACCTTGCCCCTCATATCCGTGAGGAAGAAACAGGGTCAATCCATTCAGACGGTCCCATTTGGTTTCACCCGAAGCGATGAATTGGTCGATCACGACTTGCGCGCCATTCACAAAGTCGCCGAATTGGGCTTCCCAGATGACGAGTTGGTCAGGAGCCGAACTGGCGTATCCATACTCAAATGCGAGGACGGCCTCCTCGGAAAGCAGGGAATCAATCACCAGAAAATTGGCCTGACCGGGGATCAAGTGTTGAAGAGGAATATAGGCGCCTGAATCCCATTTTTCCCGGTTCTGGTCATGCAGCACGGCATGTCGATGGAAGAAGGTGCCGCGCCCCGAATCCTGACCGCTCAGTCGCACGGGGGTGCCGTCTGTAAGCAGGCTGGCGTAAGCCAGACTCTCGGCCATGCCCCAATCGAGAGGAGCCCCCCCCTCCCCCATCAGTTTGCGGTCGTCGATGATCTTCTTGACGCGGGGATGCAGGGTGAAGTTGGCGGGTATGTCAACAAGCCTGCGTGCCAAGGCCTGGAGGCGGTTCATGGGTATGGCGGTTGTGGCCGAAACCCGCCAGTGTGTGTATTTGTAGATATTCCAGTCCGCCGCAAATTCGCTCTTGGCGAAGCTCGAATGATCAACTGGAATATCCAGACCGCCTTTGTATTCCTGGATCAGGGATTCGGCCTCTTGTTCGGGGATCACGCCCTGGCCCACCAGCTTTTCAGCATAGAGCGTTCTTGTGCTGGGCAGTGCATTGATACAGCTGTACATAAGCGGCTGGGTAGCCATGGGTTCGTCCTGCTCGTTATGGCCCAGACGCCGGTAGCAGATGAGGTCGATAGCAATGTCCCGCTTCCAGAACATGCGGTATTCGATGGCGATGCGGGTAGCGCGGATGACCGCCTCCGGGTCGTCCCCGTTCACATGCAGCACGGGGGCTTCAACCATTTTCATCACATCCGTGGAATAGAGGCTGGAGCGCGTATCGCGCGGATCTGAAGTGGTGAAACCGATCTGGTTGTTGATGACGATATGGATCGTACCGCCAGTGCGGAAGCCGCGTGTGGCTGCCATATTGAGGGTTTCCATCACCACACCCTGACCGGCAAAAGCGGCGTCACCGTGGATCAGAACCGGCATGACCTGGCTGCCGTCCCGGTCGCCACGACGTTGCTGCTGGGCGCGCACCCACCCCTCCACCACGGGATTGACGATCTCAAGATGGGAAGGATTGAAAGCCAGCGCCACGCGGACGGAACCGCCAGCCGTATTCAGATCGGCTGCAAACCCCTGGTGATATTTAACATCTCCGCTCTTGTAAGCCTCAATCTCGTCGTGATGGGCATGTTCGAACAGTTCAATCACCGAACGCCCAAGCACGTTGTGGAGCACATTCAGGCGCCCCCGGTGTGCCATGCCAAGGCCAATTTCCTGGATACCGACCCGTGCAGACTGCTCGATCAGATCATTCAACAGGGGGATGAGGGATTCGCCGCCTTCCAGGGAAAAACGCTTCTGCCCGACGAAGCGAGTGTGCAAGGTTTTTTCCAGGGTTTCCGCGCCAGTGAGCTGACGCAACAGCCAGACTCGCTTGGAATCGTCAAATTTTGGCGCGTAATCCTCGCTCTCCAGGCGTTTCTGTAACCAGCGCTTCTGCTGGGTATCGGACAGGTGCATGTATTCCGCGGAAAGCGTGCCACAGTAGGCTTTCTTCACCCGGGCGATGATGTTGCGCAAATTATCGCGGGGCGGGCCAGCCAGGGAACCGGTTTCATACTCCACATCCAGATCGGCGGGAGTCAGGCCGTGATTGCTGGGATCCAACTCGGGAATATGGGGAGGAGGCAATCGCTTGAGGGGGTCCAGGTCAGCGGCGCGAAAACCGTGGAAACGGTAGGCATTGATAAGTTGTAACACGCCTACCTGGGTGGCCTCGCACTTCAGCAGAGGCAGGTCGGAAACAGTCACCGCCTCTTTTTTTTCGAATCGCACAGGTGGTGGCGCGGGGACCAGTTCGGGGCGCTCGCTCTCCAGCGCGATCAGGTAATCGGTGCTGCCGGAAAACAATGCTGTCGCGAGAAGTGAATCACGCTTCATGTCTGCCCCTCGAAATAATGCCAAGCTGAAACCTAGTGCCTGGCTTGTTGCAGTGCAAGATCAATTCCGCAGCAATTCACTCGGAATTGACACAGATCATGCCCCGCGCAGAGCGATGGGCACGAACTCCCGCCGCTCCGGCCCGGTATAAAGCTGGCGCGGGCGGGCGATCTTGTGACCGGGCGTGGCCACCATCTCGTTCCATTGGGCGATCCAGCCGGCGGTACGGGCGAGGGCAAAGATGGCTGTGAACATGGAAGTGGGAATGCCCAGGGCGCGCAAGACGATGCCCGAGTAGAAATCCACGTTGGGATACAGTTTCTTCTGGATGAAGTACTCGTCCTCCAGTGCGATCTGCTCCAGTTTGAGGGCGATCCTGAACAGGGGGTCGTCGTGCAGACCCAGTTCGTCCAGCACCTCGTGGCAGGTCTGGCGCATGATGGCCGCGCGCGGGTCCATGTTCTTGTATACCCGGTGGCCGAAGCCCATGAGCTTGGAACCGGATGCCTTGTCCTTGGCCTTGTTCACGTACTCGCCAATGCGAGCGACGTCACCGATTTCATCCAGCATTTTCAACACAGCCTCATTGGCACCCCCATGCAGCGGCCCCCACAGACATGCGGTGCCTGCCGCAATGCAAGCAAAGGGGTTGGCGAAGCTGGAACCCGCGATACGCACGGTGGAAGTGGACGCGTTTTGCTCGTGATCGGCATGCAGGATGAAGATGCGGTCCAATGCGCGCGATAGCACCGGGCTGGGCTCGTAGGTTTCGCACGGATTCGCGTGCAGCATGTGCAGGAAGTTTTCCGTGTAGCCGAGCCGGTTCTGGGGATACACGAAGGGCTCACCCTTGTTGTACTTGTAGGACCAGGCTGCCACTGTGGGCACCTTGGCCAGCAGCCTGAACAGGGAGATTTCCCGCTGTTCAGGGTCGGCGACATCGCTGCTTTCCGGATAAAAAGCTGCCATGGCTCCGATGATGGACACCATGACCGCCATAGGGTGGGCATCTCGCCGGAAACCCTTATACAGGGAAAGCATCTGGTCGTGCAGCATGGTGTGCCTGCTGACCGTGTAGTCGAAGGATTTTTTCTGCTCGGCGGTAGGCAATTCGCCATGCCATAGCAGGTAGGCCGTCTCCAGGAAGTCGGAACGCTCGGCCAGTTGTTCTATGGGATAGCCACGGTAGTAGAGCAGGCCCTGATCGCCGTCGATGTAGGTGATGCTGGATGAGCAACTGGCTGTTGAAAGAAACCCGGGGTCATAGGTGAAATGCCCTTGGTTACCCAGCGTACGGGTATCGATGACATCCGGACCCAGGGTGCCCTGCATGGTGGGCAAGTCGATAGTCTGGTCGCCGATTTTCAGGGAAGCATTGGATTTGTTCATGTTTTGGGGTACCTGGTTGTTTTAATCTCATCCACCACGATACGGAATTCCGCAGGTGGCTCCCGCTCCTCGGTGAACCAGTCGAACAACACCATGTCGTCCTGGTCAAGGAGCTTGGCGAAGACCGCTTGCTGAACGACTGGAAGTTCCGGGTAGCGAACATCAAGGAAACGCTCCAACCAGGCATCCAGTTCCAGCATTCCGCGTCGGCACAGCCAGCGCAGGCGGCTCAGGCTAGGCTGCTTGTCCATCCTGGCCTACAGCGTGCGTTTCACAAGGAGCGACTTGATTTTGCCGATGGCCTCGGTGGGGTTCAAGCCTTTCGGACAGACTTCCACGCAGTTCATGATGCCGTGGCAGCGGAACAGGCGGTACGGGTCTTCCAGGTAGTCGAGGCGCTCGTTGGTGGACTGGTCGCGGGTATCGGCAATGAAGCGGTAGCCTTGTAACAGGGCGGCCGGCCCCAGGAACTTGTCCGGGTTCCACCAGAACGACGGGCAGGAGGTGGTGCAGCAGCCGCACAGGATGCATTCCCACAGGCCATCCAGCTCGGCCCGGTCCTCGGGGCTTTGCAGGCGCTCGTTTTCCGGCTCCGGGTCCAGGTTGATCAGGTAGGGCTTCACGGCCCGGTAGTGCTGGTAGAACTGGGCCATGTCCACGATCAGGTCGCGGATCACGCCCAGGCGCGGCAGGGGCCGGATATGGATGGGTTCCTTCAGGCCTTCCAGCGCCGTGATGCAGGCCAGCACGTTGGTACCGTTGACGTTGACGCCATCGGAACCGCAAACCCCTTCCCGGCAGGAACGGCGGAAGGAGAGGCTTTCATCCAGGGTGTCCTTGATGGCGATGAGGGCGTCCAGCACCTTCTTGCCCCTGGGATCGAAGTCGATGTCGTAATCCTGCATGCGCGGGGCCGCGCCGGATTCCGGGTCGTAGCGGTAGATACGGAATTTCATGAAAGGTCTCGCTTTCCGCTGGATACGGAAGGGGAATAACCGCTCCCCCCTTTGTCAAAGGGGGGCTGGGGGGGCTGGGGGGGATTTGACGACGTCAGCCCAACCGGGGCGTGGAAAAATCCCCCCTGTCCCCCCTTTGCAAAGGGGGGAACCCCAATGTGGGCGTCCAGGTCGAGATTGACCATCAGTACGTCCTTTCCTTCGGCTGAAAAGTCTCCACCGTGAGGGGCTTTAAGCGCACCGGCTTGTAGTCCAGGGTGTCGTTTTCCCTGAAGTACAGGGTATGGCGCAGCCACTGGTCGTCGTCCCGCTTGGGATGGTCTTCCCGCGTATGGGCGCCGCGGCTTTCCGTGCGGGCCAGGGCGGAAACCAGGGTGGCGCGGGAAATGCCCATGAGGTTTTCCAGCTCCAGGGCTTCCAGGCGGGCGGTGTTGAACATCTTGCTCTGGTCCGACAGGGCCGCGTCGGGCAGGCGGGCTTCCACCTTGTCCAGCAGTTCCAGGCCTTCCTTGAGCAGGGCCTCGGTGCGATAGACGCCACAGTGGTCCTGCATGATCTTCTGCATCTCAACCCGCAGACCGGCCACAGTTTCACCGCCTTTTGGTTTATCCCAGCGGGCCAGCCGGGCTCTCGCCTTATCCACCTGTTCCTCGGGCAAGGGCCGTGGGAAGGGGTTCTCGCGCAGGTATTCGATCATATGCAGGCCGGCGGAACGGCCGAACACCACCAGGTCGAGCAGGGAGTTGCCGCCCAGCCGGTTGGCGCCGTGCACCGACACGCAGGCGCACTCGCCCACGGCGTAGAGGCCCGGCACCGGCTCTTCCGGGCCGAACTTCACCGGCGACACCACCTGGCCGTGCATGTTGGAAGGAATGCCGCCCATCATGTAG
>CAZEOR010000203.1:0-5800 GCA_964513695.1 uncultured Thiobacillus sp. | reverse complement strand
GCCTGGAGATGTCTTCCGGCGACTTCCTGAAGCAGTACACCGTGCCCTACGAGATCGATCAGGACGGTATGCCCGGCGTGAAATTCCGTCCCGTGGAAGGCGGTACCGCCTGCCAGTTCATGAAACCGGAAGGCTGCGGTGTCTATGAAGATCGCCCCACCGCCTGCCGCTATTACCCCGTGGCGCTCCTGTCCATGCGTAACCAGGACGAATTCACCGACCGCACCTCCTATGCCATGGTGCAGGAGAAACACTGCCTGGGCCATCAGGAACAGCGCTCCCTCACCATCGATCAATATCGCAAGGAACAGGGCGTCGACGTCTACGACGAAAAGGGTCGCGGCTGGCGCCAGCTAGTACTGAAGCGCAAGTCCGCCGGTCCCGGCATCGGCAAACCCCCCGCCATGTCAAACCAACTGTTTTTCATGGCCAGCTACGACATAGACCGCTTCCGCGCCTTCGTCTCCAGCGACGCCTTCAACAAGACCTACGACGTACCGCTTGAAGTCATGGCGACCTTGCTGGCCGACGACGAGGCCCTCATGGAATTCGGCTACAACTTCCTCAAGCATGCCCTGTTCAACGAGAAGTTCCTGGAAGAGCATGACGGCGCCTACGAGGCCCGCATGGAACGGCTCAAAGCCAAGGCCGAGAAGGTGCGCGAGGAATACCTGGCCAACCGGGAGAAGCTTGAAGACGACAAGTACTGCGAACCCGGCCGTCCGGGAGACTGTGGCTGCGGCTCCAGCGATTAAGCCCGCCGACCCACGTGAAAACGGGGGCTTTTGCCCCCGTTTTCATTTGGCGATCAACGCCAGGCATGCCTGGCGCCGCGTTGCTCGAAGTCATGTTTCTCGTCTTGGATGTCGCGCGACGCCATGTCCAGGCGGCGATTCAAGTCCTGCCACTCGTCCCGGCTGAGATACCCGTCGACCAGGTACCCGCGTTGCAGGTAGTCGATGCGCCGCTGCTCGTCCATCAGATCGCGGGCCTCGTGGCGGGTCAGTTGACCTGAGCGCATACCCTCGACAATACGCTCCATCTGGCGTTGCTGGCGCTGGTCGATAGACTGGTTCTCACCCTTGGGCGGGCAGAAGGCGGGGCCGCGGCCCGGTTCAAATCCAGCCCGGTTGAAGGCGGGGGCGTTAGGGGCGGCGTTATAACCCCAACTGTCGGCTTGGCTGGTTCCGGCCATCATGGCCAGGGAAGCGAGGGCGGCGCTGGTCAGGATTTTGGCGATACGTACGGTTTTCATGTTCGACTCCTTGGTCTCGGTTGCCGGCACTCATGATTGGTGCGTCGGTGATGTGCACTCTAGGTACCGCCTGTAAGCCGGGCGTGTCGGGGGTGTTTGCAGTTGTAACGAATCGTTACGACAAGACAGGATGAACCTGGACCGGGGCGAGGCGGTGTCGGGCGAGTCCCTCCCCATTGGGACTCGGGCCATAATGCATTCCGCCGCTGTCCGCGGACGCAACGGATGGAATAAATCGGACGGCCCAGCGTCTACCAATGAACGGGTGAAACCCGTTTTCTTGTTGTCATTCAAATCGAGCGAGGAGATGGTCATGAAGAAAATGCATGGAATTATGGGAGTGGTGCTGTCCGGTCTGCTGATGGCCGGCGCGATGTTGGCGCCCGTGACCGCGCAGGCCGCAGACAAGGCCAAGATCGTGGTTCAGGTCAGCGAGAGCGATCCGGCCAAATGGAATCTGGTTTTGAACAACGCCGCCAACCTGCAAAAGGATGTGGGCAAGGACAACATCGAGGTCGAGATCGTCGCCTTCGGTCCGGGGATCAACATGCTCAAGGCCGATTCCGAAGTGGGCAACCGGGTTCAGGAAGCCGCCGAGGCGGGTGTCGCCGTCATGGCCTGCCAGAACACCATGCGCAAGCAGAAGCTGAACAAGGAAGACATGCTCACGACGGTGGGTTATGTGCCGTCCGGTGTGGTGGAGATCATGCGCAAGCAGCAGCAGGGGTATGCGTATCTGCGGCCTTGAGCCTGTCCCAGGGGCGCTGCCGGCAGCTTGAGCGCGGCGGCCTGAAGCATGGCCGACCTTGCCTCTTTGTTAATGGGGGTTGGGGGGATTTTGCGGCGGTTGGCTAGGTGGCTTTGTTTGAGGCCACTACCTCAGGCTTGCGGCTTTGGCCGCCGGCCCCCCGCTTCCGGATCAGGCCAGCGCGTCCCGCAGGAGCACAGCGACGTGGAGGGCGGCGCGGCCGCTTCCTTCCGCCATCTGCCGCCGGCAGGAGAAGCCGTTGGCGAGCACCGGGCTGCCCGGCGCCGCGCGCAGGGCGGGCAGCAGATCCTGTTCCGCCATGGCCAGGGAGATCTCCGCGTGCTCCGCTTCCAGGCCGAAGTGGCCGGCCATGCCGCAACAACTGGCCTCGACGAATTCAAACTCGAGTTCCGGGATCAGGCGCAGGGTCTTGCGCAGGGATTTCATGGCCCCCACCGCCTTCTGGTGGCAGTGGCCGTGCACCAGCACCTTCCCGGCGCCCTGAGGCTTCAGTTTCAGGTCCAGGCGTTTGCGGTCGTGTTCCCGTGCGATGAATTCCTCGAACAGGTAGACCTGCTTCGCCAGGGCTTCCGCTTCCGGTCCCAGCCCCAGTTTCAGATGGTCGTCGCGCAGGGACAGGATGCAGGAAGGCTCCAGGCCGACGACGGGCATGCCGGCAGCCAGGGCGGGGCGCAGGGCGGCCTGGAGGCGCCGGGCTTCCCGGCGGGCATCCTCCACCTGGCCCAGCGATAGATAGGTGCGGCCGCAGCACAGGGGGCGCCTGGGTTCGCCGTCGTCCGCCGCCGGCTCCAGCACTCGCACCCGGTAGCCGGCGGCGCTCAGCACCGCGTGGGCGGCCGCTGCGATCTCAGGCTCGAACTGGCGGGCGAAGGTGTCGACGAACAGGATCACGTCCCGGTCCGAGGGCGCGCTGGCGGCCATGGCCGGCGCGGCGTAGGGAAGCGGGGCGGGCTCCGGCAGCCGCCGTATCGCCGACACGCCCAGCGCGCGTTCCATGAGCCGGGCCAGGAAGGGCGAGCCGTTGCGCAGCCGGATCAGGGCGCGCGCCAGGCGGCGCCGTTCCAGCCAGCGGGGCAGGCCGGCGAAAAGCCGGTCCCGGCGCGGCACGCCGGCCACCGCGTTGCGCTGGGCCAGGGCCTCGATCTTGATGGCCGCCATGTCCACCTGGTTCGCGCATTCCCGCTTGCAGCCCTTGCAGCCCACGCACAGGTCCATGGCCGCCGCCAGTTCCGGGCTGGCGAAAGGCGTGTCGCCCAGTTCGCCGTTCAGCGCCGCCTTCAGCACCTGCACGCGGCCGCCGGGGGAGTGGGCGGGATCGTCGGTGACCCGGAAGCTGGGACACATGACCCCCTTGGGTTTGCGTTGGCATTGCCGGTCGTTGATGCACACCGCCACGGCGCGGGCGAAATCGCCCCCCGTCGCGGGAATGCCGGCATAGGCGTCACCCTGTCCGGCGGTGGCGTAGGCGGTCCAGTCGAGTTGGTGCTGCATGTTTGGCTCCGAAGTCGAAGTCATCAAGCAATGCTTGTGCCTGGGATGACCTCCACCTGGGATGCGCCGGCTGGCGCGGCTTGCCGGGGAACGCAGGAAATCGCCGAAGCCGGATTGTCGGCTTTGCGACCAGGCCCTGTCGGCTCTCAGCCGGCCAGGACGCGTTGCACGGCTTCGCGCAGATCCGGCAGCAATTCCGCCGCGAACCAGGGGTTCCGCTTCAGCCACATCTGGTTGCGCGGGCTGGGATGGGGCAGCGGATACAGCGCGGGCGCGAACTCACGCCAGGCGGCGACGGTTTCCGTCAGGCACGCGCGGGTGCGGCCCGCCAGGTGGTAGGCCTGGGCGTACTGGCCGATGACGATGCGCAGTTCCAAGCGCGGCAGCAGCCCGAAAATGCGGTCATGCCAGAGCCGCCGGCATTCCGTCCGGGGTGGCAGGTCGCCGGATTTGCCCGTGCCCGGATAGCAGAAGCCCATGGGCACGATGGCCACCCGGGCCGGGTCGTAGAACACCTCCGGCGCCAGCCCCAGCCACTCCCGCAGCCGCTTGCCGCTGGCGTCGTTCCAGGGAATGCCGGTGGCGTGCACCCGGGTTCCCGGCGCCTGGCCCGCCACCAGGATGCGCGCCCTGGCGTCGGCGATGAGCACCGGCCGCGCACCCAGGGGCAGCGCCGGCTCGCAGACGCAGCAGGCGCGGATTTCGTCAAGCAGGTCGGGCAGGATGTCGGCCATGGGGGGAGGGGATGCCGGCCGTGAAAAGCGCGGAGCCTTCCGCCGGAGCCGGCAATGATCGGGACGGCCAGTTTTACCCCGGATCGATGCCAGTGGGTAGTTGGGGAGGCCGAGAAAGGAAGGGAGGCGGCGCCCGTTTCGTTCCCTCGCCCGAACTTGCTGATCAGGGGTGAAAAAAAGGCCCGCGAAGGGCCATCAAAGCGCTTGATTCGCCTATCCGGCGGCTTCAGCCGATGCGCTGCATCCCGTTGCGGCGGCGCGCGACCATACCGATCAGGCCCAGGCCGGCGAGCATCATGGCGTAGGTCTCCGGCTCGGGCACGGGGGTGACATCGAAAGAGATGCGATAGACATCCGTTTCGGCGCCCAACTGGCTGTTGAAGATGTAACCGGCGGCGGTGTTTAGGCCGTTGAAAGCGTAGAACTCGGCAAAATTGCGTGCCACCACGGAATGCTGATCCGCGTGGCCGGCGGCGTTGCCCACCGTCACGAAGGCCGCGGTGAGGGGATCGTGGACTTCCGTGCCGGCATCCCAGATGTCCTTGCTTTTCAGCGTGATGCTGCTGATCTGCAAGTGACCGGCGCCGTCGAACAGTTGGTAGGCGGTGGGGCTGTCGTTGCCGATGAAAAAGTCGTTACTGGGCACCACCATGGCCGCGAAACTGAAGAACGGGTTCTGGGCCGTGTCCACCAGGAAGGAGGCAGAGGCGGTGCCGCCCGGAGTCAGCGGGCCGGGCAGCACGGAACCGACCACGGCGGTGGGATCGGCGGCGGAGAAGGCGGGGTTCCACTGGGCGTCGCTTCCGCTTTCGGCGATGAGCCGGATCGCGGCGCCGGCGGCGTCGCCAAGGTTGAATGAATCGTAGATGCCGCTGTGGAAGCCGACCCGCAATGGGGCGACGGTCACGCTGTTGGCCAGGGCCAGATTTTCCACATTGACCTTGACCTGGACCTGGGCGGCGTGGGCGCCGGCCGACAGGCCCAAGGCCAGTGCGGCGGCAATGGCCGCGTGAACGGGTGCGTGGCGCGGAAGGGAAGTGCACGTATTCATGGGGAGTCCTCCTGTGACGTGAATGGATGCCAAGGCAAGCGCCGGGCAGGGGTATTGAAGCCCGCCTCGCGTCACGAAGTCCTCACGCGGAGATCAAATATTGTTTAACTCTGTTACAAGTGCCTGAAGCCTCGCTGGATGCGGGTTGGCGCCATGGGGGAAATGGCTTGGCATGAAAAATCAGCAGTTGTAGTTGGGCAAGAGTGAAGCGTTGCAAGGATGGATGCGCGGAATGCCGAGTTTCCCGCGTCAGCCTAACGCGCTGGCGGAAGGCGCTGCATTGTTACCCCTGATGCTGGTTTTGCCCCTCTCCCTTCCGGGCTGGTGGATTGACGCTTTTCCCCCTCCCCCACCGGGGGAGGGCCGGGGAGAGGGAGCAACGCCACCACACCATCAACCGCCTGTAATGGGATAAGCATGGTTGGCCGGGGGTGGCCCGGCGGCCAGTTACTTTTCTTGCTTGGCCAAGAAAAGTAACCAAAAGAAGGCCACCCCGCTTC
>CAZEOR010000202.1:0-5810 GCA_964513695.1 uncultured Thiobacillus sp. | reverse complement strand
CGGCTTGGTGAGGTATTCCATGGCCCCGGCGCGCATGGCGGCCACGGCTTCCTGGACGGTGCCGAAGGCGGTCAGGACGATGACCGGATAGTCCTTCACCAGGCGGGGCAGCAGTTCGATGGCGTTGGCGTCGGGCAGCTTGACGTCGGTGATGATCAGGTCGGGCTGCTGCTGGGCGAGCTGGGCGCAGGCCTCCTCCCAGCTGTGGGCGCCGGCGGCGGCATAGCCCATGCGCGCCAGTTCGGCCAGCAGCAGCCGGTTGAGCAGACGGTCGTCTTCCAGGACCAGGATGAGTTCGCCGGATGTCATGGGGGCAGGCGGGTGGAGGCTTCGGGCAGGCGCAGGATGAAGCGGCTGCCGCGGCCGGGCTTGCTGTCCACGTCGATGCGGCCGCCGTAGGCCTCGACGATGGAGCGGCAGATGGAGAGGCCCAGGCCGGTGCCGCGCTGGCCGTCGGCCCGGCGGCTGAAGAAGGGATCGAAGATGTGGCGCAGATCCGCCGGCGGAATGCCCACCCCCTGGTCGAGGAACTCGATTTCCACCCAGGCGCCGCTGTGGCGGCTGGCCACTGTCAGGCGGCCGCCCCGGGGCATGGCGTGGAAGGCGTTCTGGGCCAGGTTGAGCACCAGGGTGCGCAGTTCGCTGTCGCTGGCCAGGATGCGCGGCGACGGCGACTCCAGCTCCATGGCCACCTCCACCTTCCGTTCCGAGGCCTCCCAGGCCAACAGGGACAGGGTCTCGGTCACCGCCGGGTTCACCTCCACCAGTTGCGGCGTCGGCGGCGCGGCCATGCCCAGCTTGAGCAGGCTTTCGGTGATGGCGATGCAGCGGTCGATCTCGCCGTCCACCATACCCAGGTAATCGCTGATCACCCGCAGCCGCTCCGGCTCCTGCTCGCTGGCCCGCAGCATGGCGTGCAGGGCGATGCGGATGGAGGCCAGCGGGTTGTAGATCTCGTGGGCCACGCCGGTGGCCAGGCGCGCCATCTCGGCCAGCTTCTGTTCCTGGGAGAACTTCAGGGCCTTGTCCAGATCCCGGCTGGATTCCACCACATAACGCCGTTCCTCGCCCTCCACCTGGACGGCCAGGGGCGCGGCGAACACCTCCACGTGGCGCGCGCCGCCGTCGGCCCGGGCGAAGCTCATGAGGGTCTTGCAGGCCTGGCCGGTGCCTTCGATCTCATGCAGGGGGCAGAGCATCAGGGTGGGCGGGCAGGCCTCGGCCTGGCCTTGGCTGGACATGTGGCAGGCCACGCCGCTGTGGCTGCGCCCCGGCGGCAGGCCGATCTGCTCCCGGTAGGCCCGGTTATCCAGGACGATGCGCCTGTCGCTCCGGTCGATGACCCGGATGCCGTCGGGAATCGCATCCACCAGGGCCTGCAGGAAGGTCTCCTGCTCCCTGGTGCGGCGGATCAGGGTTTGCAGGTTCTCCGCCATCTCGTCGAAGGTGCGGCCCAACTGGGCCAGTTCGTCACCGCCGCGCAGGTTGGCGCGGCCCTCCAGATGGCCGCTGGCCAGTTCGTGGCTGGCGGCGGCCAGCCGGGCCACCGGCCGCAGCACATAGTGGTGGATGAACCAGGCCCCACCCAGCAGGGAAGCCAGCAGCAGCAGGCCACCCATGCCGGCGAGGGTGGCCGCGGAGATCGCGGCCTGATGGCGGATCGGCGCGGCGTCGTAATCCACCACCATGACGCCGTTGAGGGGATGGGCTTCCGGCGCGCCGTGGCAGACCGCGCACTGGGCCCGGTTGGCCACCGGGTTGACGCTGCGCATCACCTCCCGGCCCGCCGCGTCCAGGGTGAACCGGGTGGAGAGGGTGGCGGGCCGCGCGGGGGCCGGGCAGTCCAGGCACAGGCCGTGTTCCCGCAGGGGAAAGCGCTGGCCCAGCAGGGCCGGGTTGGAGGCGAAGCGGATCTCATCGTTGGGCGCCACGATCATGGCGCCGAGCACCCCGGTCTGGCTGCCCATGCGGGCGACGATGTCGCGCAGGCCCGGCAGGTCGCGCTTCAACATGGCGTTTTCCAGGGCGGCCTGGAGCAGGCGGTTGACCTCGTTGGAGGCCTGGCTGCGTTCCCGCGCCAACTGGTATTGATAGAGCGCCACCGCCAGGCCCACCAGGGCCAGGGACAAGCTGACCAGCCCCGTGGCCGCGCCCAGGACAAACTTGTGCCGCAAACTGGTGATCTGGAACATCGCTCCCACGCTTCCCCTCTTCGGCCGGGTTGCCAGATTGGCAGCCCCATGGCCGGTCCGAATGCCCGCAATGGTAAGGATCCCCGCCGGGTAATTCCTACCACCTTTTTCCCAGTCTGCCATTTTGTCAGGCCCCTCCCGCGAATAAGCGGGCTTCTCCAAGCCACCCCCTGACAAGTTGGCAGGAATAACGGGCGCCGGCCCCCGTGCCCGTTCACAAGACAACGAAAAATCAAGGAGTTGCCTTCATTTTTCGGCATGGCACGGGCGTTGCTCAAGGGCAAGCCCCGGATCGGCGCCCCCCGGCACCGGCCCGCCCAAGGAGGAGGAGACATGGAACCCAATCAGGCTCGGACCGCGCGGTGCGCCCTTGCCGCGTCGGCAATCACCCTGGCGTTGCTGTGCCCCGGCCCGGCGGCGGCGGAGAGCGAACCCGCCGTCGCCGGCGTGGAACCTTCCCGGCGCCCCGAGGGCGCCCCCGTCCAGACGGCCACGGTCAAGGACGCGGCCTGGTATCGCCAGGCTCTGGCCGGCGTCTCACGCCCCTACCCCGCCAGCCTGCGCTTTCTCGAAGACCAGGGCGGCTGGCACACCCCATTCAATCGTCCGGGCATGACCGGCCCCTACGACATCCGGAATTGGCACCAGCCCGCCCAGTCGGGAGGGAACCAAGACGCCGCAAGGCGTTAGCGGCGCCCTGTCGGGCGTCATCCAAGCGGAGGCGGGACGGCTCAGGGAAGAGACCCCGTCACCAGTGAACTGACTCAAGGAGATAGCGATGGATCGAATGCGCACTTTCAAACTGGCCGCCCTGGCCGCCGCCCTGTTTGCCATGCCCCTGGCCCAAGCCGCCGATGACGCCGGCAAGGCGAAAACCGAACAGGCCGGCATGTCCGGCATGTCCGGCATGTCCGGCATGAGCGGGATGGGTGGCATGAGCGGCATGTCCGGCATGGGTGGCATGTCCGGCATGTCCGGGATGAGCGGTATGTCCGGCATGAATGGTATGTCCGGGATGAGCGGCATGTCTGGAATGTCCGGCTACTTCCGTATCTCCCCCGCTGGCGAAATTTTCTTCTATCCCGTCCAGCAAGGCATGTCCGGGATGTCCGGCATGGGTGGCATGAGCGGGATGTCCGGCATGGGCGGTATGAGCGGGATGTCCGGGATGGGCGGTATGAGCGGTATGGGCGGTATGGGCGGTATGGGCGGTATGGGCGGTATGTCCGGGATGGGCGGTATGTCCGGGATGGGCGGTATGGGTGGCATGAGCGGCATGGGTGGCATGAGCGGGATGTCCGGCATGCAAGGCATGCAGGGCATGGGCGGCATGTCCGGAATGTCGGGCATGGGCGGTATGAGCGGGATGTCCGGCATGGGTGGCATGTCCGGCATGAGCGGCTATGGCACCTGGCAGCCCGTCAAAACACCCTATGGAATGATGTGGTTCTACAACCCCGGCATGAGTGGCATGTCCGGCATGGGTGGCATGTCGGGAATGTCCGGAATGGGTGGCATGTCCGGCATGCAAGGCATGCAGGGTATGGGCGGGATGGGTGGCATGTCCGGAATGTCCGGCATGGGTGGCATGAGCGGAATGTCCGGAATGGGTGGCATGTCCGGCATGCAAGGCATGCAGGGTATGGGCGGGATGAGCGGCATGTCCGGTTATTTCCGCATCTCCCCCACCGGTGAAATCTTCTTCTACCCCGCCCAGCAAGGCATGAGCGGCATGTCAGGGATGTCCGGCATGGGCGGTATGTCAGGGATGAACGGCATGGGCGGTATGTCAGGGATGAACGGCATGTCCGGCATGGGTGGCATGTCCGGCATGTCGGGCTGGAACCCGCCCGCCATGTAAGCGGTGAACGGACGCGCTCCTGCGCGTCCGGACGGCGGACGCGGATGCCCTCCGTGTCCGCCATTCCCAAGCCTCAACAAGGAGGGCAACGTCATGTGGACCCAATTCGATCTGAAAGAGCACCACGCCGAGCAACGCGTCGGCAAGGTCATGGTGGTGCTGGGCGCGGCGCTGAGCGGCCTGACCCTGCTGGCCCTGCTCGTCGGCTGGTTCCTGGGCTGACCGTCGCCATGGCGCCCCGATACACGCCAACTCTCGCCATGCCCCATCCAACAACGAGGTAGCGAAACATGTTCGGCAAGACAATCCACCTGGTGTTCGCGACAGCCCTGGCCCTGTGCCTGGGCGCCGCGAGCGCGGGCCAGGACAAGCCGCCCTACGAGGCGGCCCGCTGGGACCCCCGGCACTTCAAGCCTCTCATCGACAAGACCGTGGACGCGGAATGCCTGCAATGCCACGCCGAGGTGCTGGCGCCCAGCGTGCGCAAGCAGTCGCCGGCTGGCCTGCGGGCGGACAGGTCCCTGGCCTGGTACCAGACCCTGGACACCTACACCGGCGCCCAGGACACGCTGCACCGCCGCCATCTGGTGAGCGATTTCGCCAAGCAGGTCATGGATCTCGCCTGCAACACCTGCCACCAGGGCCACGACTTCCGCGAGGAGGCGCCGGGCGGCTCCGCCACAGCCCAGGCCGCGGGCTACACGCTGCGCAAGCAGGTGGACCCGAACACCTGCCTCATGTGCCACGGCCAGTTCAACTGGCAGGTCATGGGCCTGCCCGGTTCCTGGAAGGAACACGGCGAGACCTTCGGCAACAACTGCCTGACCTGCCACGCCGGCATCCGCACCAGCCGCCACAACGTCAACTTCCTCAAGGCCAAGGCCATCGAGGCGGCGGGGGCGGACAGCGGCGACGTCTGCTACGGCTGCCATGGCGGCCGCGCCTGGTACCGCATCAACTTCCCCTATCCGCGCCACGCCTGGGAAGGCATGGACAAGGAGGTGCCGGACTGGGCCAAGAACCGGCCCAGCCAATCCGAACCCCGCTTCCTGCGCGAGGTGAAGAAGGAAGAGGCCGCGCCCGCCAGGATCGCGGTCCCCGAAGCGAAGCCGCCGGCCAGGGCACCGCTCAAGTCCGAACGAAAAACCACCAACAAAGCGAACGCGGGGTAAACGCGATGACTGTGCAACTCGATCTGAACGTGCTGCTGGACCGCGTCAACCCGGCCCGGCGGGATTTCCTCAAGGCCTCCGCGGCGGGGGCCGGCGCCCTGGCGACGGGCGGGCTGGTGAACCTGGCGGCGGTGGAGGAGGCCCAGGCCTTCGCCTACGAGCCTTATCCCAAGGACGACGAGCTGACCACCGTGGTCACCTCCTGCGCCCACAACTGCGGCTCCCGCCACATGCTGGTGGCGCACAAGAAGGGCGACGTCATCGTGCGCCTGTCCACCGACGACGGCCGTTACCAGGAAGGCGGCCATTTTGGCAAGGACACCTTGGAGGAGCCCCAACTGCGGGCCTGCCTGCGCGGCCGTTCCTACCGCCAGCGCCTCTACTCCGCCGAACGCCTGCTCTACCCCATGGTGCGGGTGGGCAAGCGCGGCGAGGGCAAGTTCAAGCGGGTGTCCTGGGATGAAGCCCTGGACTACGTGGCGCGCAAGATGATCGACCTGAAGAACCAGTACGGCTCCACCGCCCTGCTGGACCAGAGCTACGCCGGCGCCTCCTACGGCGTGCTGCACAAGTCCGACCAGATCG
>CAZEOR010000201.1:0-5812 GCA_964513695.1 uncultured Thiobacillus sp. | reverse complement strand
CCAGCAGCGCCAACCACATCGAGCGCTTCGAATCCGGCGACGGCAAGGTGTTGCTGGATAGCCAGATCGATGCCCTGGTCTCGGCCATGGCGGCCTTCGCCCCGCCAGGGGCCGGCCAAACCACTCTACCGGCCAATTACCAGCAGGCCCTGGCGCCGGTGCTTGCTGCAAACTGGCATTAAACCGCCATTCCGACCCACGCCGCGATTAGGGTATTGGCCGGATCGCGGCAGCTTCAAGCGCGCGGATCAACACACCAGCGCGATAACAAACAACCCACCACGAAGTGGGGCAAGCAAGGGACGGTTTTATGCAGCGGCAAGAAGGTAAGCCCGACACCGGGACAACGCCCCCCGAACAGATCGACTCCGGCCTGGCCTGCCTGGTCATGCTGGCCCGCTTCCACGGCGTGGTGGCGGAGCCGGCCCAGTTGGCCCATGAATTTGGCGATGGCAGCCCTTTCGGCCTCGCGGAAATCCTGCTTGCGGCCAAGCAGCTCGGCCTCAAGGCCAAACTGGTCAGGATCGAGGCGGCGCGGTTGTCCACGACGCCCCTGCCGGCGCTGGCCTTGGGTCGCAACGGTGGTTTCTTCATCCTGGCCAAGGCCGAGGACGGCCAGACACTGATTCACGATCCCACTGCGGCCCGGCCGCAAACCCTCAGCGCTGTGGAATTGGAATCTCGCTGGAATGGGGAACTGATCCTGTTCACGTCCCGCGCCAGTCTGGCGGGTGAAATGGCCAAGTTTGACTTCACCTGGTTCATTCCCGCCATCGTCAAGTACCGCAAGCTGTTGGGGGAAATCCTGCTGGTCTCCTTCGTGCTCAACCTGTTCGCCCTGGTCACGCCGCTGTTCTTTCAGGTGGTGATGGACAAGGTCTTGGTGCACCGGGGCTTCACCACCCTGGATGTCATCGCCGTGGGGCTGCTGGTGGTCTCCGTGTTCGAGGTGGCCTTGTCCGGCCTGCGCACCTATGTCTTCGCCCACACCACCAGCCGCATCGATGTGGAGTTGGGCGCGCGCCTGTTCCGCCACCTGCTCAACCTGCCCATGGCCTACTTCCAGGCGCGCCGGGTGGGAGATTCGGTGGCGCGGGTGCGGGAGTTGGAGAACATCCGCCAGTTCCTCACCGGCAACGCCATCACCGTGGTACTGGATGTGTTCTTCTCGGTGGTCTTCATTGCCGTCATGCTGTTCTACAGCGGCTGGCTGACTTTGGTGGTGCTGGTGTCTCTCCCGCTTTATCTGTTGATCTCGTTGTTCGCCACACCCCTGTTGCGCGCCCGTCTGCACGAGAAGTTCAACAGGGGCGCGGAAAACCAGGCCTTCCTGGTGGAAGCGGTGTCCGGCATCGATACCCTCAAAGCGATGGCCGTCGAGCCGCAAATGACGCGGCGCTGGGACAACCAGCTCGCGGCCTACGTGGCTGCGGGGTTTCGCGCCGCGACGCTCTCCACCCTGGCCCACGAAGGCGTCAACCTGGTGGGCAAACTGGTGACGGTGGCCACGCTCTGGCTGGGCGCCAGGCTGGTTATCGACGGGCAACTCACCGTGGGCCAGCTCATCGCCTTCAACATGCTGGCGGGCCGGGTGGCCCAGCCCATTATGCGTCTGGCCCAGTTGTGGACGGATTTCCAGCAGACCGGGATTTCCGTGCAACGGCTGGGGGACATCCTCAACACGCGCACCGAGGTGGTCGGCAACAAATCGCCCCTGCCCGCCTTGTCCGGTCGTATCGAGTTGGATCAGGTGGTGTTCCGCTATCGTCCGGATGGCCCGGAGGTGCTGCGCGGGGTGAGTCTGGCCATCGAGCCGGGCGAGGTCATCGGCGTGGTGGGGCGTTCCGGCTCCGGCAAAAGCACCCTGGCCAAGCTGGTACAGCGCCTCTATGTGCCAGAACGGGGGCGTGTGTTGGTGGATGGGATGGACCTGGCCCTGGCCGATGTCTCGTCCCTGCGCCGCCAGATCGGCGTGGTTTTGCAGGAGAACGTACTGTTCAACCGTTCCATCCGGGAGAACATCGCCCTGGCCGATCCGGGCGCGCCCTTGGAGGCTGTCATGCAAGCCGCCAAACTGGCCGGCGCCCACGAGTTCATCCTGGAATTGCCGGAGGGCTACGACACCCTGGTGGGCGAGCATGGCTCTACCTTGTCGGGCGGCCAGCGCCAGCGCATCGCCATCGCCCGTGCGCTCATCACGCAACCGCGCATCCTGATCTTCGACGAGGCCACCAGCGCCCTCGACTATGAGTCGGAGCGGGTCATCCAGCAGAACATGAAGGCGATCTGCCAGGGTAGGACGGTGATCGTCATCGCCCACCGTTTGTCGGCTGTCCGGGAGGCGAACCGTATCCTGGTGATCGACCGGGGTCAGATCGTGGAAGCCGGCAACCATGTTGAGTTGCTTAAACACGAAGCAGGCCACTACAGCCGTTTGTACCGGTTGCAGCACGCATGACCAGCTTATGAATGCCCGCCTCGCCGCCAGCCTTGATCTGTTCGCCCGCTATGCCCGCGTGTTTCGCCATGCTTGGGGCGAGCGGAAAAACCTGGATAGTCCGATCCGAGCTGGCCATGAATCCGAATTCCTGCCCGCCGCCCTGGCGCTCAGGGATACGCCGGTTCATCCCGCGCCGCGCATCGCCATGGGCCTGATCATGCTCTTCGCCGCCCTGACCGTGCTCTGGGCTGTCTTCGGTAAGATCGACATCGTCGCCAGTGCCCAGGGCAAGCTCATTCCGGACGACCGATCCAAAGTCATCCAGCCCATGGAAACCGCATCCGTTTTGGCCATCCACGTACGCGACGGGCAACGGGTGGCGGCCGGCGATGTCCTGATCGAACTGGATGCGACCCAGACCCAAGCCGATACCACTCGCATCGACCAGGACCGTCTGGCCGCCCAGCTTGAAGTCGCGCGCGCTCGCGCCCTCCTGGCCTCCCTGGAGGCGTCCCGGCCGCCTCGCCTGGCTCTCCCCACCCAGGTAGATGCCATCCGTCTGGCTGCGGAACAACGCCAATTGGAGGGTCAGCATGGCGAGCTGCGCGCGAAACTGGAGCGTATGGATGCCGAGATCACCCGCCGCGAGGCGGAATCCCGCTCTACCCGCGAGCTTGTCGAAAAACTCGCCCAGACCGTGCCTATCGCCCGCCAGCGCGCCCAGGACTACAAGGATCTGCTGGACAAGAACTTCGTCTCGCGCCACGGCTACCTGGAGCGGGAACAGGCCAGGATCGAGCAGGAACGGGATCTGGCCTCGCAACAGGCGAAGCTGGAGGAAATCCGCGCCGCGCTGTTGGAGAGCCAACGCCAGCGCACGTCACTGATCGCGGAAACCCGTCGGGCCACCTTGGATACCTTGAGCCAGGCCGAGCAGAAAGCGGCGAGCCTGTCCCAGGAACTGGTCAAGGCGGAGGATCGGGGACGACTCATGCGCCTGACCGCACCGGTGGGCGGCACCGTGCAGCAGCTCGCCGTGCATACTGTCGGCGGCGTCGTGACGCCGGCCCAGCCGCTCCTGGTGATCGTGCCCAACGACAATCCACTGGAAGTGGAAGCTTATGTGGAGAACAAGGACATCGGTTTCGTCCACGCCGGGCAGGAGGCGGAAATCAAGGTGGAAACCTTCCCCTTCACGAAATACGGCACCTTGCGCGGCAGACTGTCCCAGGTTTCCAGCGATGCCATCCAGGACGAGAAGCGTGGACTGGTCTACGCCGCTCGCGTGAAGTTGGATAAAACCACCTTGGACATCGACGGAAAAACCGTGAACCTGACGCCGGGCATGGCTGTCACCGCCGAGATCAAAACCGGCAGGCGCCGCGTCATCGAGTACTTCTTGAGCCCGCTAATGCAGTACAGGGATGAAAGCTTGAAGGAAAGATAAACGGCCTGGCGGGTATCACCCGCCAGGCCGCCAAGGCTGCGCTTCGATTCAGGCAGCAATAAGTTGAATCAGCTCCGCTCGTCCAGCCACTTCCCGATGGCGGGGGGCACGGTCTTCTGGGCCTTGCCGCTGACGTAGATGCCGATGTGGCCGCCGGGGAAGGACAGTTCGGTGTAATCCTTGGTGCCCAGCTTGCCGCGCATGGCGCGGGAGGCATCCGGCGGCACCAGATGGTCCTGTTCGGCGAACACGTTCAGCACCGGCATGGTGATGGCCTTGAGGCTCACCGGCTCGCCGATCTCCAGGCCGCCTTTCAGCAGCTTGTTCTGCTGGTAGAAGTCCTTGATGAACTGGCGGAAGGCTTCGCCGGCCTGGTCAGGTGAGTCGAAAATCCATTTTTCCATGCGCAGGAAGTTCTTCAGGGCTTCCGGATCGTCCAGGGTATCCAGCAGGCCCAGGTACTTCTGGCCCATGAGCTGATAGGGCTTCAGGTTGAGGAAGGTCCAGTTCAGCATCTCACCGGGCACGTTGCCCAGGGTATCCACCACCAGGTCGGCGTCGATCTGCTGTACCCAGTGGGACAGCATGTTGTCGGGCGTCTGGAAGTCCACCGGCGTGACCATGGTGACCAGGTTCTTGACTTTGTCCGGATGCAGCGCCGAGTAGCACAGGGAGAAGGTGCCGCCCTGGCAGATGCCGAGAATGTTGATCTTGGGCACCCGGTGGCGCTCGCAGATGACATCCACGCAGCGGTCCAGGTAGCCGTTGATGTAGTCGTCCAGGGTGAGGTAGCGGTCGGCCCGGTCCGGGTAGCCCCAATCCACCAGATAGACGTCCTGGCCGGCGTCCATCAAGGCCTTCACGGTGGAGCGGTTTTCCTGGATGTCGGTCATGTAGGGCCGGTTCACCAGGGCATAGACGATGAGCAATGGAACCTTGTTCTGGACCTTGTCGGCGGAGGGATTGAAGCGATAAAGGGTGAGCTTGTCTTCCTGATAGATCACGGTCTTGGGCGTGACGCCGGAGGAAATCTCACCGACTTCCATCAGGTTCTTCATGCCATGGGAAAGCTTCTGGCCGTAGGCCGTGAGTTCCTGCATGACGGCATCGGGGCGCATGTCGAAGGGCAGCATGGATTGTCTCCTGGTTTACTTGGCTTATTTGGCTTTGGCGGCAGGGGTGCGTTTTGCGGCGGCGGGCTTGGACGCGGATTTGGCGGCGGGCTTGGGCGCGTCTTCGGTTTCTGTGCCGTCTGTCCCACCTTGCAGCATCGCATTACGCAATGCATCAATTTGCGCCTGCATCCCTTTGACTTCCTTATGGAGTTTCAGGTTATCGCGACGCAGTTCCTGTTGCCGGCATTGCAGCGTGCTGATCTCGGCGTGGGTGGGCATGTGCATGGCTTCCAGGGTCTGGTCCACCATGCGGGCCATCTGTTGCTTGAGGGCCAGCAGCGTGTTCACCAGACGGCCGTAGAGGGACTGATACTCTTGGGTCATGACGAATTCTGCATAGGCTGCTTCGCTCATTTCCACCCACTGGTCGTATAGCTCACGCAGACTGGAGATGGGCTTGCCATCCTTGGCCCGCTCCTGGAGCGATTGCTGAAAACCCTTCGTGGTTTCGAAACCCAGTTTGCCGAATGCGGCCTGGTAGGCCTGCATGGCGGACATGTAATCCATCTGACGCTGGGCGAGCACCTGGTACTGTTCCTGAGATTCACGGGTGTATCCCACCGCCGGAATGGACAGGAATTTGTTCATCTGGTCGCGCCCCATCTGGGCGCCTTCCGGATGGAAGGCCTTGGTGAAATCACCCGGCATGGGCATCACATTGGCCGCAAGACGATTCCAGGTATCCATGGGCAGATCCCAGAAGGTGGTCAGCCCCTTGAACTGGTTGCCGCCGAACATCGAATCAGGACG
>CAZEOR010000200.1:0-5904 GCA_964513695.1 uncultured Thiobacillus sp. | reverse complement strand
GGCCCAAAGCCAGTATCAGAAAGAGAACTGAGAGCAGGACGATCAGGCGGGTCTTCAGGCTGGTGTTTCCGGTCATGTCAGTTCCGTTCCTTGTTCATGCGTTCGAGCAGTTCCGCCCAGCGTTTCACGCTGCTTGCATCACCCAAGCGGCCGCTTTGTCCGCGTTGGCGAGCCGACCAGAGTCCCTCCGCGTTGAAGCTGTGGGTCGGTGTCAGATCGGTACGCTCCGTCGCGGGCCGTATCTCCGAGACAAGGTTGTCCAGAATCAGAGGGTCGCTCTCCGGAGATGGGTAATACGCCAGAACCATATGTGCCTCCACACGTTTCTCTTTCGGCAACCAGGCACGGACATAAGTAATCCGCAGCTTGTCCCCGTCGATGCCGGTATTTTTCAGGGTGAAGTATTTCGCCAGGGCGAAATCCTCGCAATCACCCCCGTTCTTGGTCAGGAGTTCCAAAGGGCTGGCCCAGTAATCGCGACTTCCCCACAGGCTCATGTCATCGCCTTGGGGAATGCGGTTGAAGAAGCGGTTGACCTTTTCCAGGCGGGCTTGCTCATCGATCTGTGGTAGTCGGCGCAATAACTCCGCCCATTCCTTGACACGCTGAGCTGCCGCCGCGCCGTTTTCCTGCCGAAGCCGGTCGATCAGTCTGGCATCGGGCAGGATGGACTCGTCCAGCGCCCATGCCAAGCAGGTGATCGCCAGTACAGGCAGGAATCGGAGCAGACGTAGGACCAAGACGTGGCGCCCCGCAGATTGGATTGGGCCGGATTATCCATAAAACCGCGATGGCCGGCTGGTTCCAGTGATTGAGCCGTTTGTTGAGGGGTGCGGGCTTCAGCGCTTCTGTCTTGTTTGTGCGAAGCCAGCCAGGAGCCCCAATCCAGCGAGCAACATCGCCCAGGTATCCGCTTCGGGTACTTGACTGACCATCTGAGCCTGAATCCAGCCTGCATAAGGGGCTACAACCATGCCGCCGCCAATCGAACCGAATTTGGTATTGATGCAATTGCTCAGCTTGCCTTGCGCATCCTTGTCGCAGACCAGTTCCGTGCCGCCGTTGAAGGCGCCGATGCCAGCGATTTTCCAGATGCCGTTGTCGTTGACGAAGATGGGACTGCCGGAATCTCCGCCGGCATACTGGGCTTCACTGCTCGCACCAAGAGTGAGGTTTGCCAGGTCGTTAGGATTTCCATAGACATTGGTCGAGGCATTCGGGCCGTCGAAGTCGAATACGAGAACTTCGCTCTGACCACTGCCCTCATCATCCGGCAGCAAAACATCCACTCGGTTCCTGCCCACTCGCTTGACCGTGGGATTACTGCCGCTGGTGACAGAGCCAGACGCGCCATCACCGCTGCCGCCGTAGGCAACCATCGTGACCTCGCGCTTGTCTGATAGGGAGCCGGTGAAGACGCTGTAGGTGGGTACACCACTGACAACAGGGCTGGACAGTCTGACTACCGCGATGTCGTCGTTCCAGGCGAAGAGGCTGTCGGATGATGTATTGCCAGTGGTGTAGCTGGGATGGATAAACACCGCCTCCCCGGTGATCTGCTGGGTCAGATTGCCACCATAGTTCAGGTTGAAGATGAGGTTGCCAGGGGTGTTCCGGTTTCCATACACCACATGGGCCGCGGTCAACACATAGCGGTCGCCGATCAAAGCGCCGCTGTATGTACCGCCTTGGCTGGCGGTGATGGAAACGACACCTGCCCAGGGGGAATCCGAGGTATTGGCATCGACCCCGGACCCATTCATCAGGGCGAAGGCAGGTGCGGGAAGTACGAGAATCACCAAGCCCGCTCGGAACAGCGGAATGATGCGAGATTGTGAATGCGCCATCGCGATGGCTCCCTGAGTGCGGTGATCCATTATCACCACGATATTATTAAATTTGCATCCGAATTTCTTGGCAGGATTTTCCAAATATCTTGAGTGATCGTTACAAATGAAAAGGCCGCGCAAGGCGGCCATGGCGTAAACGCTTGGGATGGAGTCAAACGTTGGCGACGATGCTTTGTCGCTTGTCCGGATTTTGCCTTAGTCGAAGTGCGATCAGGGCGATACCGAAAGCCATGAATGCATAGGTTTCTGGCTCTGGAACTACAGTCACTGCGACCAGTTGTGAGGTGAAGGATATGTTGCTGGCGGACAAGTCGCTGACCGAATTCGCCAGGCCTTTGCCGCTTTGATAGAGAATGTTGTCGCTACCCAGGGTGCCAATCAGTTCTCCAGCGCCATCCGGACCATCATCACCGATGAAACCGCTTCCCAGCTTGTAGACCAGGCCGACCAGGTCGATGGTGCCGTGGTTGAAGGCTTGGATCTTGGAATCACCGGAGAAACTCAAGGCAAAGTCGGTGATTTCACTGTTTGAATAATCCAGCCAGCCATCGTTGTTCATGTCCGTGCCATTGAAGGTTCCGGAAAGGCTTCCCCCTCCATCAAAACCACTCTGACTGAAGGAATAGGACAATGCACTTGCGGGCGTCGCCCCTCCGATGAGAACGATGGCGGTAGCTATAGACACCAGAAATTTGGTGATTCCCATGGTCATGATTCCTCTCCGTTGATGTGAAAGCTGGTAATGGAATTTTGCTAATGGCCCCCGGCCGTTTCCCGCCGAGGGCTAACTGGCATCAATCGCCTTTGGGGCCGTTATGGCAGTCGTAACAGGTGACTTTCTGGCCGGCGGTATAACTCACTTGGCGACCATCCGCGTTGAAGCTTCGGGCTGTCTTGACTTGTGAAAGTGCGCTGCCCCGATAGTCTCCTCCAGGGCAATAGGCGCATGCCTGAGTGTTCTGCTCTGCATAATCGCCGTGACGGCTCACCCAGGCACTTCCTACCGTGTGCATGCCATGGGGGCCTCCGTTTGCGGTCATCGGTACCGTCTTGTGGCAAGCGGTGCATTCCCCGATGGTGCCTTCACGTCCTTGAACGTCCAGGGACAGTACATTGTCGTTTCGATGTGAGCTGGGGTACTCGGCATGGGTGGAACCGTGGCAGGCCTCGCATTGCAGGTTGCCATGTCCCTTGCTGAACCGGTAAAGGCTGAAGCCGGAAGCCGGTGTATTGGGATTTGTGGCGTATCGCGCATCCAGCCATGTCCTGAGGATGCCTGTGGAGCTAACCGCTGTCAGTTCCCGTTTGCCGTCATGGTGGCAAGCCTGGCAATTGGGTTGATCGAGCCAGCCGGTGCGGCCGGCGCGGCCCACGTTGCTCATCGTGCCGTGGCAGCTCTGGCATTGCATGGCTTGTGAGCCATTCACCAATACTGCGTTACCCATTACGCCACGCAGGCATTTCGTTTCGGAACCGGGGTGACACTGGTAACAGGCATTGCGGTTGTTGATGCTGTCCAGCGGCAGCCCGGCTAGGGGGTCCTTCACCATGGCATGGTGGCTGTGGATGGATGTAGTCAACGGTTTCACGTTTGCAGCTCCAGCTGTTCCCAGCGCATTTGATGCATGGCAGTTGGCACAAAGCACTGGCGTGCCTTTTTCAGCTGAGGCCAATAGGCCTGCTTTGTCATAACTTTTTTGCTTCAGGGCGAGTTTGAAATTCCATTGGGCCAGATGCTTCTCGTCATGCAGGCGCAGAATGTTCTTCTTATATTCCCTTTCCTTATTGGCTTCGTTGAGTATCCATCCGCCTTTCGGCTTAGCGGCTTCACCGGAATTGGAGGCATGACAGGCGGCACAACTCATCTCGTCTGAAACCGGCAGAACAACACGGGCTTGGGCGAGTTGGTTGCCGCTGGCATCCTTGGCGACGACCTTGACCATGGGATAGGGATTTTTGCGATAGGTGTCATCGTAGGGGGTGATGGGAATGCCTTCTGCCTTGAATTGGCCTGACGCTGCCTCGAAGCTCATCGGCGCAGGTGTGAATGTGGCGGTGGGGTTGCCTGTCAGGCCAGTATCGGCGGGAAGATCAACGCCAAAGAAGGATTTGGCATAGAGCCAGAAGTTGGTTTTATTCGAAGACAAGCTATTCACCGAGCCGTCTTCATCGGCCATGGACTCATAAGTTAGCGTGACACCCGTTGTCACCAGTTTGTTCGTGCCACTGTTGACCAGTTGAGCATGCAAATTGTTATAAGGAGGCAGGATGGAAAACACAGAGAAGTCACCATCCATGCAGTGCATGCCCAGATCATTCCAAGCCAGGAGGGTATAGCTATTGGTCGTGCCGCTTGTCGTTTCTGTGTTGTTCGAAACTGTGACAGACACCGTTACCTGCGTCTTGCTGTCGCGGACCGAAACCGTGGCGCTGCCGGCAAGCTTGGCTTCGAGTTTTACAACACTATCGGAGAACTCGGCGGCTACGACATTGGCATTGCTGCTTTTGGCCGTTACGTTGCCAACTGGGGTTTTGACGACGAGGGTAGCCTTCGCGCCAGGCAGCAGTTTTATGCTTGTGGGGCTAACCGTGAGGGCAGCCAATGCCGGACCGGACGCAAGAAATGCCATTGGTATCAGGAGTGTCATCAACCACCAAGGAAAAAAACGATGCTTCATCTCAACCTCCTTATGAGAGTGTGTCTACGAACGAAATACCACGGCTAGATTGTGGGCAAGGTTGCGAGAAGGGTATGTGTGAATAATTACCACGTCAAGATGGCGCGTTAGATATTTTTGAAATATATATTTTTATCTTTAATATCATAGTGATATTATTTTATTTATGTGCAGTAGCCGTCGTGTAATGTATCCAACTTTTATATCTGTGTGCAATTCGCACTCGATATTAGGCCAGCAGACATGAATTTTCAGCCGCAGGTTGTTCTGTCGACACCAGCCGCGCTACTCCAGGCCACGCAGCGCCTGCTACGTCCGCTCGCCCGTCTGCTCATGGCGTTTGGCATGAATTACCCGGCTTTTGCGAATCTGGCCAAGGGTGTTTTCGTAGATGTGGCTGCACGGGATTTTCCTGATGGCGGTGTGCCGGTCAGTGACAGTCAAGTGAGTATTCTGTCCGGTGTGCACAGGCGCGAGGTCAAGCGCTTGAGGGCGGATATGCTGCGCCAGGACATTCCTCCCGCTGTGGTTTCCCTGGGGGGGCAGATCGTCGCGCGCTGGTGTTCGGATGAGCGATTCCTTGATGGCCAACATCGGCCGGCTCCTTTGCCCCGTTTGGCAAGCAAGGGAGGCGATGTTTCGTTCGAGAAACTGGTCGAGGGCGTCAGCAAGGATATCCGCGCCCGTGCCGTACTTGAGGAATGGTTGCGCCTTGGCGTGGCCTATCTTGACGGGCAGGATCGCGTCAATCTTGTGGAGCACGCATTCATTCCAACGCGTGGTCTGGATGAAAAAGCATTCTTCATGGGCAAGAACCTTTCCGACCATATGTCGGCCACAGCCCACAACCTGATGGCTGGACAACCCCCATTCCTGGAACGTTGCGTCTATTACGACGGACTGCATGCGGATTCCGTCGAGAAGCTCCGAATCCTGACCCGGGAACTGGCTGTTTCTGCTTTGCAGGAAGTCAATCGACGCGCGTTGGAACTCCAGCAGAAAGATTCTGGTGCGGCCAATTCCGATCAACGCATGACCTTTGGCGTGTATTTCTATGCCGAGGCCACGGATCGCCCTCAGCGGGAGGGCGGGAAGTGAACATGTCGGGGCGGACTTCTACATTTGTTCTAATGCTGATTTTGTATGTCGGCATGGCGCATGCGAATCCCTGCTCCATACCCGCTGAGCTTGTTCCTCTTGACTCCGGAATGGGCGGCACTGGCAGCAAACTGCCAGGCGGGATAGGTGGCACTGGCGACAAGCCAGTTGGCGGAATAGGTGGTACCGGGCATGGTTCTGATGGCTCCGGCAGCGGCGGGTCTGGTCAATCTGCGGAGAGCGGGATTGGTGGCACTGGCCGGCAAGTCGATGGATCC
>CAZEOR010000199.1:0-5960 GCA_964513695.1 uncultured Thiobacillus sp. | reverse complement strand
GATGAGCCCAGGCGACATCAGCCAGCTCATCCAGTCCGACGAACTGGCGTTCCGCGCGGAATTCGCCTCCGCCCGGCCGGACAGCAGCCAGCTCTATTGGCGCGGCCCCGTGCTGTGGGACTACGACGGGCGTACCTGGCGCACCAGCCGCCCCATCGGCCGGACCGGGCTGAACGCAGCCGGCGTGGGTACAGTGCTGCGCTACACCCTCACCCTGGAACCCCACCGCCAGCACTGGCTGTACCTGCTGGGCCTGCCGAAGCGCCTGCCCGATGTTCCGTCCAGCCTGGGCACTGACCTGCAATGGCTGGCCAGGGAACCGGTGACTCAGCGGCTGCGCTACGAAGTCGAGGCCTACCCGGATTACCGGCTTGATCCGGAACTGGATGCCACAACCCGGGCGCGGGCCCTGGCCCTGCCGGCGGACATCAATCCGCGCGCCCGCGCCCTGGCGCTGGGCTGGCGGCAAGCCGCCCGGGACGACGCGGCCGCTGTCGAGCAGGCCCTCGCCCTGTTCCGCCGCGAAGCCTTCTTCTACACCCTGGCCCCGCCCCTGCTCGGCGAAGCGGCGGTGGACGACTTCCTGTTCAACACCCGGCGCGGCTTCTGTGAGCACTACGCCAGCGCCTTCACCTTCCTGATGCGCGCCGCCGGCGTGCCGGCCCGGGTGGTCACCGGCTACCAGGGCGGCGAGTACAACCCCATGGGCAACTACTGGATCGTGCGCGGCCGGGACGCCCACGCCTGGGCCGAGGTCTGGCTAGCGGGGCGCGGCTGGACCCGGGTGGACCCCACCGCGGCGGTGGCCCCCGGCCGCGTGGAGCGGGGCATCGTCGCCGCCCTGCCGGCGGCGGAACGGCCCGGCGGCCTGCTCAACCTGGAGGGGGCCTGGCTGCGGCCCCTGCACCTGGGCTGGGACCTGCTCAACAACCAGTGGAACCAGTGGGTGCTGGGCTACAACCAGGAGCGCCAGCGCCAGTTCCTCAGCCGCCTGAATCCGATGCTGGCGACGCTGCAAGGCATGCTTGCCGTCCTCCTGGCCGCCGCTTCGGTTGCCCTGCTGCTGACCGCCGCCGCGCTGTTCCGGCGGCGGAAGACCGCCCTCGACAAGCCGGGCCGGGCCTACGCCCGCTTCTGCGCCCGCCTGGAAAAAATCGGCCTGAAACGGGCGCCGGCGGAAGGCGCCGGATCCTTCGCCCGCCGGGCCGCCGGCCTGAGGCCGGACCTGGCCGGTCCCATCGAGGCCATCACCCGCTTATACGTGGAGGCCCGTTACGGCCCCGGGCGCGGCGTCGAGGCGCTGGAAGCCGCCGTGCGCGGCTTCCATCCGGCCCGCAGCGCCCCTTGATACACTTCCCGCATCCCCATCAGCGAGCGCCATCATGGAACGTTTCACCATTTCCCTGGATGAATCCCTGGCCCAGGAATTCGATACCCTGATCCGCACCCGAAGCTATGCCAACCGTTCCGAAGCAGTGCGCGATATGCTGCGGCGGGAACTGGAAAATGACCGGTTGGCACGGGAGGATGCGCCCTACTGCGTAGCCAGCCTGTCCTATGTCTACAACCACCATGAGCGCCGGCTGGCGGAACGGCTCACCGACCTGCAACACCACGCCCATGATCTGGTGGTGTCGTCCATGCATGTCCACCTGGACCACGACCACTGCCTGGAAACCCTGTTCCTGCGCGGCGAAACGCAGGAAATCCGGGGTATCGCAGAGAAGATTTCAGCGGAGCGGGGAGTGCGTCATGCCGCGCTGAATCTGGTGCCGGTGGAGACGGAACCGGTATTGCATCATGTGCATACCAGGCCCCATACCTGAACAACTTGTCAGGGGCAGGAATGGAAAAAGTGACCTTCAGCCGCCCAATAAGAGGTCAGCCCGCGTAATCCCGCAGAGCGCTGAGGTTCTTGACCGTGATATTGCGCCCCTTGACCTGGATACAACCGTCCTTGGCAAGGCGGCCAAGCACTCGCGAGAAGGTCTCCGGGGCCAGATTGAGCTGGGAGGCGATGGTCTGTTTGTTGACGTCCAGGGTCAGATCGAAGGTTTCCGATGCCTGGGGCGCCAACTGCATCAGATAATGGACGACACGTTGGGCACTGTTTCGTTGTACGCAGGTTTCCAGATTTTCGACCAGTTCGCACAACCGGGTGCACATATGGGTCATCAAGGCACTTGAAAGCACGCAATTGCGTTCCATGGCATCCAGGAGGGCCTGCTTCTCCAGCACCAGCAGGATGCTGTCCCGAACCGCCTGGACTGCCATGGGGCAAGGCTTGTTGAGGAACACGCCTTCCTCACCGAAGGTATCGCCCGAAGTCGCCATCCGTACCACTTTTTCCGACCCGACCATGGAAGGCAGGTACATCTTTACCTGGCCTGCGATCACCACATGGAGGCCTTCGGATATCTCCCCCTTCTGCAAAAGCATTTCGTTCTTGCTCAGTCGGTATTCACTGGCGCCCTTGGCCAACAAGGTCAACTCCGGACCGCTAAGAATACGAAACAGGGGCTGACGCGAAAGAATCTCGGTTATCGAATGGCGCGTTTCCAAAATCATGATGTTTCCGATCCAGAGGCAGGTTTCAGGTCTTGACGCGAATCAAGTCTAGGGATGCGCGAGGCTGGGCAATAGATGCCGAGAGCCCGATTGGATTGCTCGGGATATCACTAAAGTGGTATTACGCAATTCTCTAAGTAGTTGATTTATCGTGTCGCACCTCTAGATCCACCCACAAAGATGGGCAATCCCGGCCGATGGTGGTATCTCTTAATAGTCTTGGTAATAACGCCACACCACTGCGGATGGCTTGGAGAGTCGCAATGCACAGGATATGGGACGCTGTTTCCCGAAAATCCATCATGCTCGGCCTGGCCTTCGCCATGATCGCCATCACCACCATCGGCGTCGGTGGCATCGCCACCTCCGTCATCGTCGCCGAGCGGATTCAGGGCGGCGGCAGTGCGATCAACGTGGCTGGCAGCCTGCGCAAGCAGAGCCATCGCATGGGCAGCCAGGTGCTGGCGGACGCAGCCAACGAAGCCACCAGCCACAGCACACTGCTGGTGGCCATGAACCAATTCGAAGCCAGTCTGGCCGACCCATCCTTGCAAAATGCCATGGTTCGGCAACCGGATAGCGATTACGCCGCCACCTTCCGTCTGGTTCTGCAAACCTGGAAAACCAAGCTGAAGCCTATGTTGGTGGAGGAAGCCCTGCCAGGACCGGACCTGCATCCGGTTTCCCATCACAACGAATTATTGGCGGTCATCGATGAGTTCGTGGATGTCATCAACACCATGGTGGCCCAACTGGAAGCGGATACGGAAGCCAAGATCAGCCAAATGCGCACCACGCTGGGGGTTGCGCTTTTCCTGATCGTCATCGTGTTGTTCGGCACCATGTATGTCGTGCACAGGAATGTGCTCTCGCCCTTGGCGGCATTGCTCGAAAACACCACCCACTACGCGCGCGGGGATTTCGCCGCCCGCATCCGCGATCCACGCGAGGACGAACTGGGCCAACTGGGCCAAGCCTTCAACACCATGGCTGAAGAGCTGTCCAAGCTCTATCGAGGGTTGGAGCAGCGGGTCGCGGATAAAACCGTCGCGCTCACCCGCAGCAACCAGTCCCTGGAACTGCTCTACAACGCGATCTCTCGGCTACATAAAGCGCCGGTTGCGCCGGAAACCTACAAGGCCATGTTGAAGGAGATCGAACAGGTGCTGGGGTTGACCGGAAGCCTGGCCTGCCTCATGCCCAAGCATGGTGGCGGTGCAACCATCCTGTCGTCCAGCCTGGGGAGGTGTAAGGACCACGAGATGGGGGAATGCGCCCATTGCATCGCCAGCCTGGATCACGCCGAGATATGGCAGTACAGGGCTTCTGGAGAGTCGGAGCAACTCATCGTGCCCCTGCGCGACAACGAGGGCCTCTATGGGGTGCTGCGTCTCGCCCTGCCTCCCGGCCGCCGACTGGAAGCCTGGCAAGAACAACTGCTGGAAGCCCTGAGTCGCCATATCGGCATCGCCCTGGGCATCTCCCACAAGACCGAACAGGATCGCCTTCTGGCCCTACAGGAAGAGCGCTCGGTGATCGCCCGTGAATTGCACGACTCCATCGCCCAATCCCTGTCCTACATGAAGATCCAGGCCAGCCTGCTGCAACCGGTCCTGGCCGACCCCAAGCGGCGCACGGAGGCGGAAACCACCCTGCGCGACCTGCGCGAAGGCATTACTTCCGCCTACCGGCAACTGCGGGAGCTGCTGGCCACTTTCCGTCTGAAGATGCAGGGCGACTTTTTGGATCTGCTGAACCGTACCGTCAACGAATTTGCCGACCGGGGTGGTGTTCCCATCCAGTTGGAAACCAACCTGGCGGGTTGTCATCTCACGCCCAACCAGGAAATCCATGCCTTGCAGATCATCCGTGAAGCGCTCTACAACGTCCTGCGCCATGCCCAGGCCAGCCAAGCATGGGTCCGCGTCATTCACGCGGACGGAGAAGTCCAGGTCAGCGTGGAGGATAACGGCATCGGCTTATATCCCCCATCCTCCTCGACGACCGCACCCAGGTTTTCCCCCGATGTCCAGCACTACGGTATCAACATCATGCGCGAGCGGGCGGAAAGCCTGCGTGGTCGGGTTGTCATGGAAAACAGACCGGAAGGCGGAACCCGCATTGATCTGCGCTTCGCGGCGACAACCCGGAACACTCATCTCACCAATGGCTCGCAACCTGTACCCATTCCTCCTCTTCCTCAATGAAATTCATGATGCCAGCTGAACTCAACGTCGCCATCGTCGATGACCATCCTCTGTTTCGCCGGGGGCTTATACAGCTGCTCAGTACCATTCCCGAATTCCACCTGATCGGCGAAGCCTCCTGTGGCAAGGATGGAATTTCCCTGGTGAAGCGTACGCGGCCGGACCTGTTGCTGCTGGATCTCAACATGAAGGACATGAGCGGCCTGGAGGTGCTGAAGGCTGTCAAAAGCAGCGATTCGGACACCCGCGTCATCATGATCACCGTCTCGGACCAGGCCGAGGACCTGGTCGCCGCCCTGCGAAACGGCGCCGACGGCTACTTGCTCAAGGACATGGAACCGGAACAAATGGTGGAAAGTCTGCAATCCGCCGCCTCCGGCAAAGTCATCATCTCGGAAGCACTCACACATATCCTGGCCGCCGCCCTGCGCGGTCACAACCGCCCGGAATCCCCCCAGGAAGCCGATCTGACCGAGCAGGAATCCCGCATCCTGGAACGCATCGCCAACGGTCTGAGCAATAAGCTCATCGGCAAGGAACTGGACATCGCCGAGGGCACCGTGAAGGTCCACGTCAAACACATCCTGCGCAAGCTCAACCTGAAATCCCGTGTGGAAGCGGCAGTGTGGGCCGTGGAACACCTCCACAAAAGCAAAGGCGCCTGACTAAAGGGCCAACGCGCGTGCCCGCAACTGCCCACAAGCGCCATCGATATCCTGGCCTGCGGAATCGCGCAGCCGGGTCAGGATACCGCGCTGATGCAGTCTGCCGGCAATCTCTGCTGCGCGCTCCCAGGTTGGGCGGCGAAAACCAAGTCCATCCACCGAGTTGTAAGGGATGAAATTCATCATCGCGTATTTCCCGGCAAGGAGTTTGGCGATGCCTTCCAGTTCCTCTTCGCCGTCGTTGATGCCCTCCAGCAAGGTCCATTGGTACTGGATCGGGTAGCCGGTCGAGCGGGCATAACGTTCACCCAGTTCCACGAGTTCTTCCGGGTCGATGCGGGGCGCTTTGGGCAGGAGTTTTTCGCGTAAATCGGCCCGAGTCGTGTGCAGAGAAATGGCTAAGGCCGGTTTGACCGTACCCAGGGGCAGTCTTTCGAATACACGGCGGTCACCGACGCTGGAGAAGACCAGATTTTTGTGAGCGATGCCGCCGACCGTACCCAGCAACTCAATGGCTTCG
>CAZEOR010000198.1:0-6009 GCA_964513695.1 uncultured Thiobacillus sp. | reverse complement strand
AGGCGGAGCCGTGGGGGTTGTTCTGGCTGTGGGAGGCGTGGCCCATGATCACCACCAGGGGCGCGAAACCGTAGGTGAGGCCGGTATTGCGCAGCAGGGTCTGCACCCGGTCCGCCTGTTCCACGTCGGTGAAGCCCAGGCGGCGGGCCTCGGGTTTCGCCTCGGGACTGTCGTTGGGGGCGCTGATCTCGATTTTCGTGGCCACCGGGATATCGAAGCCGGAGCGCAGGCGCTGCACGAAGCGGCCCAGGGCGCCGGGGGCGAAAGCCTTGCCGGCCAGCACGCCCAGGGCGGCGGGCGCGGCGACCAGGCTCATGACGAGAGGCGAGGCGAGGCCCAGGCGGGTGCCCTGGTGCAGGCGCGCCTTCCAGCCCAGGCGCAGATTGCGACGGCGCACATGATCCGGATACACGGCGTCGCCGTCGGCGCCTTCCCGGGGCAGTTCACGCACCTCGTGGGCCGGCACCACCACGGTAGGCACCACGGGACACAGGGCCACCGCATGGTCGTCGTCGAGGCCGCGCCAGGCATGGGGCACGTTGAAGTGGGCTGCGGCGCCCAGGGTTTCCACGCCGGGGGAGATCTCTTCCAGATGACGGCGCAGGCCTTCCTCCCGGTCGTCCATACAGAACACCAGTTGGGCGGTCGGGCGCGCGGCGCGGGTCTTCCAGGGGCCGCGCCCGCTGTTGGCGGCAAGGGCGCCGAGGATCTGCTGGCGGTAGTGACGTTCGTAGGCTTGCAGCCAGACCCAGCCCATCATCCCCGGGGTAAGGTCGGCCAGGCAGGCAAGCAGGGCCTGGGCGCCATCGGCACCGAGCTTGTTCACCGCTTCGGCATTCAAGCCGAGGTGTTGGCAGAGGAGGTAGAGAAGCCAATGTTGCGCGGAATCGATGCCGGGTTCCCTCTCCCCCTGCCCCTCCCCCGTCGGGGGAGGGGAGAGAATCAGGCGGGCGACGGGGAGCCAGTCGGCGTCGTCTTCCTCGCCGGCGTGGTTGGTCGCCTCCCGCACCAGGCGATGGCCCTGCTCCTGGAGCCATTCGGGCAAGGGGTTGCCATCGGGGTTACCACACTCGCCGGCATACAGGTTCAGGCGCACCAGCAATTCGGCCGGATGGTGGTGCAGGTAGCCGCGCAAGCCGTGCAGGCTGGCCTCGGACTTGAAATGGGCGCTGGCGATGCGCTGGGCGTGGATGCGCTCCAGCACCAGGCGCACAGCCAGGTAGTCGGCCATGGCGACCGGCGTTGGCTCTCCCTCGTAGCCGGGATGCTCGTGGCGCCAGAGGAACATGCCGGACCAGCCGGGCAGTTCCTTGGCCAGTTCTTCCAGGTAGTCCGCCCGGCATTCGTCCGGCAAGCCGAGTATGTGCAGTTCCTGGACGATGCACTCGACGGCGTCCTCCGGCAGGCGTTCCAGCACCTGTTCCCAGCCGGTCAGCTCGCTGAAATCGAAATGAGGGTCGCGCCGGGCGCTGTCCAGCCAGGCTGCGTAGAAGCCGCGGGGGCGTTTCGGGTTGTGCCAGGCGGCCATGCCCTGGTCCAGGTGGGCGGCCAGGTGGCGGATCAGATAGGGGCGCAGGCCGTCCATGAGGTCGCGCCCGGTCAGGCGCATGAGCAGGCCGCGCAGGCTGAGGCCATGGCCGAATTGTTCCAGCAGGCCGGCGAGTTGCGCCTCGGCTTCGTGCTTGATGCGGTGGCGGTCCCAGAGCAGCGCGGCTTCGCTGGATTCGTGGGCTGGGGCTGGTTCGGCGGGGGGGGATTCCAGGGTCGCGCCGCAGGCTTGCCACAGGGCTGTCAGGGCAGCCGCTTCATTGGCCATTTCGTTAGCCATTTCTCCGGTCTGCCCATCCAGCAGGCGGTTTCTTGCCTGCGTCGGCACGTCAGGGTGGAAACGGGTCAGCGCGTCCATTTCTTCCATGCGCCAGGTTAGAACAGCCTGGGGCAGAGGCTTGAGGTCGAAGCGCAAGGCGGCGACCAGCGCAGCGCGGCGCGGGATGTCGCCGGCGATGTGCTCGTCGGCGCGCAGTTCCGGGGTCGCGTCGAGGGCGGCATTGAGGTCGGAAAGGTCGATGCGGCCCTGCCGGAAATAGTCCCGGAAGGCTTGCGGCGGCTGGTAGCCATGATTGCCGGTGGCCGCTTCCGCCGCCGCCAGGGCATCGCGGAAATGCAGGTGCTGGAAGCCGTGCAGGGTGTTGTGGTGGACGAAGTCCTTGATGGGCGCCTGGGCCGGCAGGACGTGCTCCAGGTGGTGGAGCAGGTCGCGCAGCCAGGCGTGCCCGGCATCGGGATTCGTCATGGCGCTCATGATGCGAACAGTCCCGCGTAGCGGCCCACGGTGGCGGCGATGAGGCCGAGCATGGGCGCGGGGTAGAAGCCGATGATCAGGCTGCCGGCGGTGAGCACGGCGGCGGCAGTGAATTCACCCCGGGTCAGATCGGGAAAATGCCGCATGCTGTCCGACACCGGCCCCGTGAACAGACGTCCCACCGTGCGCACCGAGTAGGCGGCGCTGATGACCACGGTGAGGGACAGCAGCACCATCCATGCGCCCCAACGCTCGAAGCCGCCGATGAGAGCGTGCAGCTCGGCGATGAAGCCAGCGGTGCCGGGCATGCCCACGGCGGCGATGAAGGCCAGCACGGTGAAGAAGGCGAAGCGCGGCATCACCTTCACCAGGGAAGCGTAGTCGGCCAGTTCGCGGGTGTGGGTGCGCTCGTACAGCAGTCCGATGAGCAGGAACAGTGCCCCCGCCACCAGTCCGTGGGCCACCATCTGCATCACCGCGCCGGTGAAGCCGGCCGTGTTGAGCGCGGCCAGGCCCAGCAGCACCACGCCCATGTGGGATACGGAGGAGTAGGCCACCATGGCCTTCAGGTCGCTCTGCTTCCAGGCCAGCACGCCGCCGTAGACGATGCTGACCAGGGCCAGGGCCATGAGCAGGCCTTGCAGGGCGACGGCGGCGGCGGGCAGGGTGTCCACCGCCCGGATCAGGCCGTAGGAACCCATCTTGAGCAGAATGCCGGAGAGCAGGATGGACACGGGGCTGGGCGCTTCCACGTGGGCCAGGGGCAGCCAGCCGTGCAAGGGGAAGATGGGCATCTTCACGCCGAAGCCGATGAGCAGGCCAAGGAACAGGCCGACCTGCGTGGCCTCCGGCAGCAGGTGGGCGCCTTCCCGGATCACAGCCATGTCGAAGGAATGGCCGGGGGCGGCGTCGTAGAGCATCAACAGGGCGATCAGCATGAACACCGAACCGCCCATGGTGTAGAGCACGAAGTTGAGGGCGGCGCGGCTGCGGTTCTTGCCGCCGTAACGGTCGATGAGGAAGAACAGGGGCAGCAGGGTCAGTTCCCAGAACACATAGAACAGGGACCAGTCCCGCGCCGTGAACACCCCCAGCATGGCCGCTTCCAGCAGCAGGATCAGGATGTAGTAGCCCTTGGGTTTGTCCTTGATGCCGGCGGAGGCCAGCACGGCGATGAAGGCCAGCAGGGTGGCCAGCCAAACCAGGGGCAGGGAGATGCCGTCCACCCCGAGGGAAAAGGCGCTGCCCAGGCGCGGATTCCACACGTGGCTCTCGAATATCTGCACACCGGCAATCGCGGGGTCGAAGGCGCTCGCCAGCCAAAGGGCCCAGCCCAGGGTAATGGCGGCCACACCCATGGCGACACGGCGGATCAGCAACCCGTTGCGGCCCGGCATGAAGGCAATCAGCAGGGCACCGACGAGGGGCAGGAGCAGGAGGATTCTCAGCACGATGAAATCAGCTACGGCAGGTGGGGCATTTTAAGGGTTTGCAGGCGTTCTCGCCGGAGAACGCCCAAGCCAACATCCCTATGTCAGGCCGCGGCCGGCTTCAGCATGCAGAACAGGTCGTCCTTGGCCACATCACCCAGACGCTCGTAGATCGCGGCGATGGCCAGATCCTCGGTGGCGAAGATATTGTCTTGAGTGATGAGATCGAACAATCCGGTGGCGCGCATCACATCGATCACCTGTTTCTTCAGCCCCGAGAACACCAGGGTGACGCCGTTTTCCTTCAGACGGGTCACCAGGTGATGAATAACTTCTTCGCCGGAAGCATCCAGCTGATTGATACCGTCCCCCACCACCAGGAAATACTTGGCCTCGGGATGGTCGGCCAGGACACCCAGCACGGTGTCCTCGAAGTAGGACACGTTGGCGAAGTAGAGCTGGCCGTCGAAGCGCATGGCCACCACATGCTCACTGGTGGGAATACCGGGATTCACCTTGATATCGCGCAGTGTGCCGTCCCTGAAGCGGCCCAGCTGTGCCACACGCGGCTTCATGGTGCGCATCAGGAACAGGATCAGCGCCAGACCGGCGCCCACCATGATGCCGTTGTCCAGGTGGGGGGCGAAGGCCAGCGTGGCGAAGAATGTCACCACGGCGGCGATGCCATCGTGCTTGTTGGCGTGCCAGGCGTGCTTCACCGCCTCCACGTTCACCAGGCCGATCACCGCCATGATGATGATTGCGGCGAGAACCGCCTGGGGCAGGTGATAGAGCAATGGGGTCAGGAACAGCAGGGTCAGCAGCACGAACACGGCGGTATAGACCGAGCTCATGCCCGTCTTCGCCCCCGAATTCATGTTCACCGCCGAGCGCGAGAACGAACCGGATGCCGGGAAGGCCTGGGTCATTGAGCCGACGATATTGGCCAGGCCTTGTCCGATCAATTCCTGATTCGGGTCCAGTCGCTGCTTGGTCTTGGCGGCAATAGCCTTGGCGATCGAAATCGCCTCCATGAAACCGACCAGGGAAATCACCAGTGCGGCGGATAGCAGCGAACCCAGCTTGTCCATATCGAGATGCGGCAGCGCAAAGCTGGGCAGGCCTTCGGGAATCTTGCCAACCACTTCACCACCGCCGGCCAGTTTGATCTCGCCCTTGGCCACCTTGGTGATCTGCCAGGTCTCACCATCGCTGTTGACACCCGCGGGCAATGCACCGACACGGTGAAGCGCGCCTGGTTTGCTGTCCGGCTTCACTTCCCGCTCGAAACGGAATTTTCGCAGTTCCTTCAGACGCTTGCCGTTGCTCTCCTCCAACACCTTTGCCTGGGAACGCAGCAAGTCGGACTGGTAATGCAGTGCCAGGATGAAGGGTTCATTGCGCGGCTGCTGATGTTCCAACTTCTTGGCTTCGGCCTCGTTGGCCAGTGCATTGGCGTTGACCGTCGCCAGCTCTTTCTCGGCGGCTTCATACTCGATCAACATCGAGACAATCTGGGGATCGGCCACTTCGTCGTAATGCAGTTTGGCCTTCTTCTCGAAGCCAATCGCATAGGAAATGATCGTGGTCAGTGCCACCGCGATCAGCACACCGGGCAGTTTCGGCTTGTATTTCTTGATGCCCCACATGATGGCGATGGCCGCCACGCCCATGGCCAGGGTGGGCAGGTGGGTGTCGCCGATCTGCTTGAACACGCCGATGATGTCGTTGATGAAGTGCTCGCTGCGGCCCATGGGCACACCGAACAGCTTGGACACCTGGGACAGGGCGATGATGATGGCCGCCGCGTTGGTGAAGCCGACGATGACCGGGTGGGACAGGAAGTTGACGATCACCCCCAACTTGAACACGCCCAACAACAATTGAATGATGCCAACCAGGAGCGCCAGCATGATGGCCAGAGCAACGAAGCTCTCGGAACCCGGTGCCGCGAGCACAGCCAGGGAGGAAGCAGTCAACAGCGACACCACCGCCACCGGGCCGGTACCCAACTGGTTCGACGACCCCCACAAGGCCGCCACGGCCACCGGCAGGAAGGCCGCATACAAGCCGTAATAGGCCGGCAGGCCCGCCAGCTGCGCGTAGGCCATGGACTGGGGAATCAGCACCAGGGCCACCGTGATGCCGGCCATGAAGTCGGACTTGACGGTATCTCCGTTCATGGGGAACCAGCGCAGGAAGGGGAGGAAGCGGGCAAGTTTGTTCATGGCTACTTTTCTTCAGGCAGATCGGGGTGATCGGAGGCGGCCACCAGGG
>CAZEOR010000197.1:0-6027 GCA_964513695.1 uncultured Thiobacillus sp. | reverse complement strand
GCGGGATGCAGGGCCAGGATGGCTTCCGGGTCTTCGCCTTCCACGCCGGTGTAATCCGCTGTCCGGTCCAGACCGAGGCAGGTGGCGACGGCATCGGAATCCAGGGGCGACAGACGGGGCTTCCAGCCCAGCAGGGCGGCGGCCGTGGAGACAGCGGCGAGCATATGGCCCATGTCCAACTGGCAATAGCGGAAGGCCCGCTCGCCGTATTTCCAGGCTTCGCGCCAGTGGATGGAACTGAAGCCAAGCCAGAGGGCGGGGGTACTGAAGTGTTGCTCCCTCTCCCCCACCCCCTCCCCCGAGGGGAGAGGGGAGAAAGCGCGCTTCTCCAGGCTGTGGTCCCGGGGCTGATAGTGGTAGAGGCCGTCCGCCAGACCCTCGACGCCCCGGGCGATGACCCAGGTTTCCGTGGGGTGCAGGTTGCCGGAGGAGGGATTGGCGCGCAGGGCCCAGCGGCTGCCGCCGTATTCCTTCCAGGCGGTGATGGCGGCCGAGAGCTGGAGCAGGCTGCCCAGGCCGGCGATATCCAGGGGCGCTGGGGGGCGTCCGGCGGCCAGTTCGTCCCAGGGGATGGGAATGGCCTCGACCGTGCGCGGCAAGGCGGTTTTCGCCGTACCGGACCAGGTCCGGAATGGGTCCGGCTGGGCATCCCAGTCCAGGCTGCCGGGGCCGGCCGCGTAGCGGTCCGTGCGGTGCTTGGTGCGGACGTGGTAGGCGCGGACGAGGGCGTCCGCTTCCTGAGGGCTCATGCCGGGTTCATCCCACGTGCTTACCCAACTACCGGCTCGGCTTCCAGGCTCTCCAGAAGTTCTTCCCGCAGGCAGCCGATGGGTTCACCCAGGTTGCCGTCGGGGCCGGTCTCGAAGCGCACCAGGTAGATTTCCTCGTCCGGCATGGCTTCCGCGTGGCCGACGTTGACCACCACGCCCCGGGTGCCGGCGACGGCCAGCAGGGCGCCCACTTCCACGTCGGGGATGGCGCTCTCGCCGGTTTCCTCCACCGGCTCGTTGAACAGGTCAAAAGCGGCGTAGACCAGATCGCCCATTTCATAGCGGCTCATGCGTTGACTCCTTGTTCCGGTGACTTATCCAAGCACCACGGTGTAGGCCCGGCGCAGCAATTCAAGTTCCACCGGCGTGCAATTGCGCGCCTCGGTGATGGCGATGAAGCGGCCGCCAGCGGCCTCGGCCGCCTCGAAGGGTGGATCGACGTATTCCAGCGTGGCCAGCTGTACGGTGATGGGACCGTCCGGCGTCTGCACCGTGGCGTGGAACTCGGCCTCGGCCTTCAGGCTGCCGCTGTCCAGCTTGAGCCGCTGCTCGGCGGCGCGCAACCAGGCGTTGGGATGGTAGGCCACCGCCGGCTCGCCCTCGCCTTCCTCTTCCACCACCGACAGGGCCGGCAGGGGATCGAAGGCGGTGACGCCGTGGGCGAAGCGCAGGAAGCGCAGGCGCGCGCTGGTCTTCTGCTTGTGGACCAGTAGCAGGCGCAGGTCTGTGGGGAAATCCATCGCGTCGCTCACGCCACTCCCCCCTTTTGCAAAGGGGGGCTGGGGGGGATTTCTACACGGGTGGGGATACCACACGCATGCACGATTCCAGCCTGGTCAAATCCCCCTCGATCCCCCTTTACAAAAGGGGGACGAAGAACGCCCGCAACACTGTCCATCACACCGCCGCCAGCATGCGCGGCTCCGCCTTCATCACCCCTTCCCGGCCCCAGGCGGTGACCGCCTCGATGAACCAGCGCGGCTGGGTGGGATGGCGCACGCACAGGTCGTACTCGGCGTAATAGCTGCCATCACTGTTATAGATCAGGCGGCCGACCCGCTCGCCGAAGTCGTTGCGCCAGATGCCCTCGTAGCCGGGCAGGCCGTTGGCCGGATCGGTGACGATGGAAAAGCTGGCGCTATCCAGACGGATCGGCGGCAGCTTTTCCAGGGTGACGAACTTGCTCGCCTCGGCGCGCAGCATCTCCACCAGATGTCCGGCGGCGGTTTCCACTTCCGGAGGCAGGATGCTGGCCATTACCAGATGTCCGGCGGCATCTTCAGTCGTTCCACCGGGACGCCGCCCAGCAGGTGTTCGTCGAAGATAGTGGAAACGTCGTTCTTGGTGACGCCGCCGTACATGACGCCCTCGGGATAGACCAGGACGCTGGGCCCCTGACCGCAGGGACCGAGGCAACCGGTGGTGGTGATGGCGACCTTGTCGAAGCACTGGCGCTGCTGGAACTGGAACAGGAATTCGTCCAGGGTTTCCCGGCAGCCGCGCTCGGCGCAGGAGCCGCGCGGGTGGCCGGGCGGACGCGCCTGGCCGCAGATGAAGACGTGTTTGGGAGGTCTGGGCATGATCGTTCCTTACGCCGCCACCGGCATGGCTTGGTGGGTGTGGCATTGTTTCGGACAGACCCGGCTGCACGCGCCGCAGCCGATGCAGTCGAGCACATCTTTCAGGGACATGACGCTCATCTGGTCCTCGTCCAGATCCTCGTCCAGCTCGTCCTCCTCCCGGTCCACCAGCTCGAACACGTCGCGCGGGCAGACCTTGTAGCAGCGGCCGCAGCCGATGCAGGTCTTCTGGTTGAGGTCGGTGACAAAGGTGGGGGTCCAGCTGCCGCCGCCCCGGGTCAACGCGGTGTAGCTATCCATCACGCGATCTCCTTCTGGGCGGCGCTCAGGCGGGCGTTGGCATCGGCCCAGGCCTTGCAGGCGTCATAGGTGGATTGGGCGATGCCCGGAATCTCCAGGTAGCCGGCGGGCAGCTTGTCTTCCACCAGGTCGTGCAACTGGGAAGCCCACTCGCTGGCGAGGCGCTTGAGTTTCTTCACCTCCTTGTCGAGGCTCTTCAGTTCTTCCTCGGTCATGGCCATCTCCTTACATGCCCGCCACTTCGGGATATTTCCCGATGATTTCCAGGGCCACCGACAGCAGCTTGTCCGCCTCGTCCTTCATCTTGGACAGGCTTTCGAAACCGTAGCGATGGATGTCGCGCAGGGTCTTGTCCAGCACCACCAGCTTGCCGACGGTGATGACCGCGCGGCCGAAACCTTCGTGGGACAGGTTGACCATGGGCACGGCCATCAGACCGCATTCCTTCTCGATCAAGGAGGCGATGGCGTTGTAGAAGGCCTTCACCCGGGACAGGGTCTCCTCGTCGGGATCGCCGATCACGGGGATACCGCGGCGCTGTTCCTTGGTCACCACGTAGGGGGCGAGGATGCGCTCCACCGGCCAGCCTTCGTAGGTGCCGTAGCTGTCCAGGGCGCGCATCTGCTTGACCATTTCCTTGATGTAGTCGGTGGTCAGCAGGGGATCGAGTTCGGCGGTGGCCGTCATGGTGTTTCTCCTTGGGAAAGTGTCAGGTAGTTGAAATCGGTGAAGCGGAATTCGGGGATCGTGCGCGCAGGCCGCGAGTCCGGGAAAACAGGCGCGCGATGGCCAGACCGAGGACGACGCCAGCCAGGGCGCCCAGGGCGCTGGCGGCATCGCCGCGCCAGAAGTGGTCACCCAGGGACGCGCCCAGCACGGCCAGAAGCGCGGGCAGCAGGTAGGCCAGCAGGCCGGCGCGCAGCAGATCGCCCTCCTCCACGGCCAGGGTCAATTCCTGGCCGGGCCGGGCATCGGCATCGCAGGCCACCGCCACAGGCTGGCGCCGGCTGGAGAAGAAGCGACCCAGGCCGGAAACGCCGCAGGAGGATTTCGACTGGCAGGCGGAGCAGCCGCCGGCTTCGGTGGCTTCCACCCAGGCCGTGCCGGCGCTGGTGGAGACGATGCGGACGCGGGTTTCGATCATGGTTGTTTGCCCTGGGGGGTGCGGGTCGGCACGCCGGGTTCCCTCTCCCCTGCCCCTCTCCCGGGGGGAGAGGGGGTCCGCTCCCCTCCCCCGCCGGGGGAGGGGCTGGGAGAGAGGGAGCAACGCATCAAACGCGCAAGCCTCGCCTGTCTGATCGCCGTGCTGATCATTCCGACCACCCCTCTTCTTCCATCGCCGCGAAACGATCGCCACCCGGCGCGGATTGCTTGAGGGATTTCGCCATCCAGACTGGCGGCGCGCTCAACATGGCCTGGTTGAGGCCGCACAGGAGTTCGTCGATGACCGCGCCCTCGTCCACCTTCATGGGCTGGATGCCGGCGGCCAGCAACTGCTTGATGGCCGATGCGCCGACCGCGTTGCAGTACACCGCCGCGCAGCCGGAGAGCAGGCTGATCTTGCTGGCCAGCTTGCCTTCGTGGCCGTCCATGGCGGTGTCGCTGTCGGTGAACTCGGCCACCTCGACCAGCCTGGCGTCGTCCTCGGACAGTTCGTAGATGGCGAAGGCCTCGGCGGCGCCGAAATGCTGGTCCACCCGTTTGCGGTCGCTGCTGGCGAAGGCGATCTTCAGGCTCATGGCGGGCGGCTCAGTGAACGTGACCAGGCGCAGGTGACGCATGATTGCTCCCTGGGTTGGCCACTCCCCCCTTTGCTAAAGGGGGGCCGGGGGGGATTTCGGAGCCGGCCAGGACTTCTGAGGCGGCATGAATCCCCCCTTCCCCCCTTTTCCAAAGGGGGGTGTCCAGTCTCGTTGCGTAGACGGATTGGTAGGGCGCGGCTTCGTGATGCCCATGCTCCACCAGCAGATTGGCCAAGTCGAACAGGGCCTGGCGGGTGCCCCGGTAGCCGATCCACAGGCGCTGGTAGCCGCCGATCAGGTCGTACTGGGGGAAGCCGGCGCGGAACAGGGGCACGCCCAGGCGCTTCGCGGTCTCGGCGGCGTGGGAGTTGCAGATGACCAGATCGACGCCGTTTTCCCGCGCGGCCAGTTCCAGGTCCTCCAGGTCGCCCAGCTTCACCTGCCCGGCGGGCACGGCTTCCAGGATGGGGGCCTTGGACGGCGCCACGGCGGCGCTCACCTGGCAGCCCATGCCCGTCACCAGGCTGGCCATGGCGTAGAGCAGGTCCGGATCGGCGGCGATGGCGACGCGGGCGAAGCCCAGCATGAAGTGGGTGTCCACCATCGCGTCCTGCAGCTGGGCGCGCTGGCGCTCGATCTTCTCCGGCACCGGCTGGCCGCTGATCCCGGCCAGGGCAGCGATGAAGGCGTCCACCGCCTCCAGGCCCATGAGGCTGGCGAAACGGTAGTCGGGCACGCCGCTGCGTTCCTTGAGCAGGTCGGCGGCGGGATCGAGGGAGGCGCCGATGACCAGGGTGGCGGCGGATTCGTTCAGGGTCAGGATTTCCGAGACCGGCGTGCCGCCCACGCTGACCGGGCTGGATTCCTGGTCGGTGAGGTGGCCGTCCAGGGAATCGCCGATGTCGGGCATGACCACCGGACGCAGGCCGAACATCTCGATCAGATCCTTGAGGTGTTCCAGGTCGCCCGGCGTAAGCAACGACCCCGCCAGCACGTTGACCTGCTTCTTGCGCCTGCCCACCCGGCTGGTGTCTTCCGGCACCAGCGCCTCGATGATGGCCTTTACCGCCAGGGCGAAGCCGGATTCCAGGCAGCCGGTGTAGTCCGGCGTCACCACCGGCACCACCGGGATGCCGGCATATTCCGGGAATTCCTCATGGAAGCGCTTGGCCAGGCGCTTGATGTCGGCGCCCTGGGTTTCAGACAAACCCGTGGTGGGCAGGCCGATCAGGGCCGGCTTGTTCTTCTCGGAGATGGTCTTCAGCCCCTCGATGACGCTGTCGTCGGCGCCCATCACCGTGCTGGACTGGTCCATGGCGGTGGTCTGCAAGGGGATCGGTTCGCGGAAATGGCGCACGAAGAACACCTTGGCGAAGGCGGTGCAGCCCTGGGAGCCGTGCATCATGGCGATGGACTTGTCGATGCCGAGGAAGGCCAGGGAAGCCCCCACCGGCTGGCTCACCTTGAGCGGGTTCACCGCCAAGGCCTTGTTGCGCTTGAGGATCTCGGCCATGTCAGCGAACCTCCCGACGCCGGGGGAACCGGGTGCCGCGAGGGACCAGGTGATGCAGGCCGGAATGTCGATGCGTCATGGCGATGAGGGCTCAATAAGGGTTGTCTGCTTCCCTGCAAACC
>CAZEOR010000196.1:0-6029 GCA_964513695.1 uncultured Thiobacillus sp. | reverse complement strand
CCGGCAACAAGGTGTCATAGGCGTTGAACACTGCGTTGCACTTGCCGCAACGCACCAACCCCCGGCGCAATCCCAACTGCGCTTGGCTGACCCGGAAGGAGGTGCGGCACTCAGGGCAGGAGGTCTGCATGGTCGGCTAGCGTTTAACGCCCGTCAGACAGACCCAGCCTTCGTCGACCGCCCAGGGCTCCATGGCAAAAGGTCCGCCGTATAAATCCAGGATCGTGTTCGCCTGCTCGACCAGGATGCCGGACAGGGCGATGCGGCCACCCGGCCGGACCCGCGCCGCCAGCAGGGGCATGAGGGCTTTCAGGGGATTGGTCAGAATGTTGGCCACCAGAATGTCGAACTCACCGGCCGGCAGCGCATCCGGCAGAAAGAAATCGGCCTGGGTCCGGTTGCTCGCGGCGTTGTCCCGGGAGGCGGTGATGGCCTGGATGTCCAGGTCGGTGCCGACGACACGTCCGGCGCCCAGTTTCTTTGCGGCGATAGCCAGGATGCCGGAGCCGCAGCCGTAATCCAGCACCGAGACCTCATTTCCCTTGATGTTCTGTTCCAGCCACTTCAGGCACAGGCGGGTGGTGGGATGGCTGCCGGTACCGAAGGCAAGGCCGGGGTCCAGCACCAGGGTGATGGCGTCCGGATCGGGCGCCTCGTGCCATGACGGCACGATCCACAGGCGCTTGGAGATGGGGATGGGATCGAACTGGGATTGGGTCAGGCGCACCCAGTCCTGCTCCGGCACGGCTTCGATTTCATGCTCGATGTCGGCGGGCAGGCCCAGGCCGGCGATCAGGCCGGGCACATCCGTATTCGCCTCCAGCAGGGCCACCACCCAGTTGCGGCGCCAGGCCTTGGGGTCGTCCAGGCCGGGTTCACCAAACTGGGGCGCCTCGTCCTCGGTGCCGGCATCCCGGTCCTCGATGGAGACTGACAGGGCGCCGGCTTCCATGAGGGCGTCGGCCAGGGCCTCGGCTTGGTCGCCGTCGGCGGCGAGCTTCAGGGAGACCCAGGACACCCGGTTTCCCTCAATGCTTGTTCATGCCCAGCTTGTTTTCCAGGTAGTGGATGCTCACGCCGCCTTCCAGCACGGCCTGGTCCACCAGCAAGTCCTGGTGCAGCGGGATGTTGGTCTTGATGCCTTCCACCACCATTTCAGACAGGGCGATGCGCATGCGGGCGATGGCCTGTTCGCGGGTGGCGCCGTAGGTGATCAGCTTGCCGATCATGGAGTCGTAGTGGGGCGGCACGTAGTAGTTCTGATAGACGTGGGAGTCCACCCGCACGCCGGGGCCACCGGGGGCGTGGTAAAGGGTGATGCGGCCGGGAGAGGGCACGAAGGTGCGCGGATCCTCGGCATTGATGCGGCACTCCAGTGCATGGCCCTTGAAGTGGATGTCCTTCTGCTTGTTGGCCAGGGGCAGGCCGGCGGCGATGCGAATGCTTTCCTGGACGATGTCAACGCCGGTGATGAGCTCGGTGACCGGATGCTCCACCTGGACACGGGTGTTCATCTCGATGAAAAAGAACTCGCCGTCCTCGTATAGGAACTCGAAGGTGCCGGCGCCCCGGTAGCCGATCTTGCGGCAGGCTTCGGCGCAACGTTCGCCGATCTTGTTGCGCAGCTTGGGGTCCAGACCCGGGGCCGGCGCCTCTTCCAGCACCTTCTGGTGGCGGCGCTGCATGGAGCAGTCCCGCTCGCCCAGATGGATGGCGTTGCCGTGCTCGTCGGACAGCACCTGGATCTCAATGTGGCGCGGATTGCCCAGGAATTTTTCCATGTAGACCACGGGATTGCCAAAGGCCGCGCCGGCTTCATTCTGGGTCATCTGCACGGCCTGGATCAGGTTGGCCTCGGTGTGCACGACGCGCATGCCGCGCCCGCCGCCGCCGCCGGCGGCCTTGATGATGATGGGATAACCGACGTCCTTGGCCAGCCTCAGCCAATCGTCCGGGTCGTCGTTGAGGGCGCCTTCAGAGCCGGGCACCACGGGCACGCCGGAGGCTTTCATGGCGTCCTTGGCGGAGACCTTGTCGCCCATCAGGCGGATGGTGTCCGGACGCGGTCCGATGAAGACGAAGCCGGAACTTTCCACCCGCTCGGCAAAGTCGGCGTTTTCCGACAGGAAGCCGTAGCCGGGATGAATCGCTTCCGCGTCGGTGACTTCGGCGGCAGCGATGATGGAGGGCACGTGCAGGTAGCTCTTGGCCGAAGGCGGCGGTCCGATGCAGACGGACTCGTCGGCGAGGCGCACATACTTGGCTTCCGCGTCCGCTTCGGAATACACGGCCACGGTCTTGATGCCCATCTCACGGCAGGCGCGCTGTATACGCAAAGCGATTTCGCCGCGGTTCGCAATCAGGATTTTTTCGAACATGAATGACCCCAGTGAAGCGGGAAGGGTAAAGGGTGAAGGGTGGGCAAGGCGAAGCCACTACCCTTCACCCTTCCCCCTTCCCGGCGTCAGCCAATAATGAACAGCGGCTCGCCGTATTCAACCGGCTGGCCGCCCTCGATCAGGATGGCCTTGACCACCCCGGCCACGTCGGACTCGATTTCATTCATGAGCTTCATGGCCTCGATGATGCACAGGGTATCGCCAGCCTTGACCGACTGGCCCACCTCGACAAAGGACTTTGCGCCCGGCGACGGCGTGCGATAAAAGGTGCCCACCATGGGCGACTTGACCACATGGCCGTCCGGCTGGGCGGGTTCCGCGGGTGCTGCCTCCGCAGTGGATGCGGCGGCGGGCGCATGCATCATGGCTGGCGCCATCATGGGGGCCTGGGCATAGACTGTCTGGTGCCCGGCCTGCACACTGGTGATACGGACCTTCTCCTCGCCCTCGGTGATTTCCAGTTCGGCGATGCCGGAGTCCTGCACCAGGTCGATGAGTTTCTTGAGCTTGCGCAAATCCATGTATTCAATCCTCCAAGGCGTGGAGGGCATAGCCCAGGGCGAACAGATAACCCATGGCACCCAGTCCGGAAATCACTCCCACCGCCTTGTCGGAGAAATAGGAGTGCTGGCGGAAAGGTTCCCGGGCATGGACGTTGGACAGATGCACCTCGATGAAAGGAATGGCCACCCCCGCCAGCGCGTCGCGGATCGCCACGCTGGTGTGCGTGAAGGCGGCAGGGTTGATGATGATGAAACCAACATTCTCGTCGCGGGCGGCGTGGATGCGCTCCACCAGCGCGTGTTCGGCGTTGCTCTGGAAGCTGTCCACCGCCACGCCCACCGCCGCGCCCTGCTCCAGCAAGGTGGCGTTGATTTCCGCCAGGGTCTGGTGGCCGTAATGCTGGGGTTCCCGTGTGCCCAAAAGGTTGAGATTGGGCCCATGCAGGACCAGAATGCGTTGCCCCTTTCCTGCTGGGGAACGCCCCTGGTCCGGAGCGGGTTTCGGCGGGCCTTTTGGCTTACGAACACGAGCCATCGCGAGCTTGCCGGTTGTTTGAATGGCGGCAAGTTTGCCGCAAATTGCACCTAGAAGTCCAGAATTCGGCGAAAATCGCGTCAAGTCCCGGCTGCCACGTCACCTCTGAGCCAATTACCCGTTCACTCCCATTTCACCTTGTCTTCAAGCCTTTCATGCCATCCGAAACCATGCGTCCATTAGTTATATGGCGTCTTGCGGATGACAAGCCCGGCCATGAAAAACAGACGCTGGGATTGGCACATGCCATATTGAGGAAACGGGAGGGCGACTGTGTGACTCTGCGTGTACCGTCCCGAATCTCGTCGCTGATGCATTGGATCATGGGGAGGTTTCCCGAGGGTGCGCAGCTTCCCAACCCCGATCTGATCCTGGCCGCAGGCCATGCTACCCATTTCGCCTTGCTGGCGGCCCGGCGCGCCCGTGGTGGCCGGGCTGTGGTGTTGATGAAACCCAGCCTGCCACTATTCCTGTTCGACCAGTGCGTGATACCCGAACATGATGCGCCATCCATCCAGCCCAATGTGCTGCCGGTCCGGGGCGCGCTGAACGACGTGGTATCCCGCGCCGAAAAACAACCGGGTCAAGGCCTGATTCTCATCGGTGGCATTTCCGCCAACTTTGGTTGGGACGATCAGGCCATTCGTCAGGCCGTCGTGGCGATAGCCCGGGCAATGCCCGAGGTGGCCTGGAGGCTGACAACTTCCCGGCGTACGCCGGCATCCTTCCTCGCCTCATTCTCCGATCGGCCCGCCAATCTGGCCCTGCTTTCCCACACGGATACCGGTCCGGGCTGGCTGGAGCAGGCCTTGACCGAGTCCGGTCAGGTCTGGGTTACCGAGGACAGTGTGTCCATGTTGTATGAGGCGCTGACCGCGGGTGCGGCGGTGGGTTTGCTGCGTCTGCCCGAAGCGCGGGATTCCAGAGTGCGGCGCGGCGTCGAGCGCTTGATCGCGGACGGTTGGGTCACTCCTTATGAACGCTGGCAACCCGGAAACACCCTGGTTGCGGTGACCGGCATGTTCAACGAAGCGGAACGCGCCGCCGACTGGATACTGGATAAACTGTCCCGTGAGCGGGCCTGACGGTATGATTGCCGCCGCCGAATAACCATAATCGCCAGCACCATGGATCACCTTCACCGCTCTGACGCCGCGCCTGGAAAGACCGCTTCGGACCGCTCTTTCGGCTGGGTATTCACCCTCTTCTTCGGCGTGATTGGGGCATGGCCCTTGCTGGATGCGCAAATGCCCCGCGTCTGGGCATTTTTCCTGTCCGCCCTGTTCGCGGCTGTCACCATGATTCGTCCCGTCTGGCTCGCCCCTCTCAACCGGCAGTGGACACGGCTCGGTTTGCTGATGCACCGGATCGTCAATCCCATCGTGCTCGGGCTGATTTATGTTCTGGCCATCATACCGATCGGCCTGACCTTCAAAATACTGGGCAAGGATCCACTGCGATTGCAGCGTCAGCCTGAGGCCGCCAGCTACTGGATCGAGCGTCGGCCGCCCGGTCCGCCGGCGGACAGTCTGCCCCGCCAATTCTGACGCCCCCGCCAGGGCCGACTCACCGATACACAGGAACTCAGTATGTCGTTTCTCAAGGAACTCTGGTTATACATGCGCCAGCGCAAGAAATTCTGGTTGTTGCCCATCCTCGTCGTCATGCTGCTTCTGGGCGGCCTGCTGATCCTGGCCCAGGGCTCCGCCGTGGCGCCGTTCATCTACACCCTGTTCTGAATAGGTCAGCGTGCGCATTCTCGGCATCTCCGCCTACTACCACGACAGCGCGGCGGCCCTGCTGGCGGATGGGGAAATCGTCGCGGCGGCCCAGGAGGAACGTTTCACCCGCAAGAAACACGACTCGGGCTTTCCCCACCAGGCCGTCGCTTTCTGCCTCGAACGGTCCGGCATCGGCCTGGCCGAGGTGGATCGCGTGGTGTTCTACGACAAACCCCTGCTCAAGTTCGAGCGTCTGCTGGAAACCTATCTGGCCTTCGCGCCTCGGGGGTTCGCCTCGTTCCGCAAGGCGATGCCGGTTTGGCTGCGGGAAAAACTGTTCCTGAAGGATCTGCTGCTGTCGGAATTGAAAGCCTATGCCCCGACGGGCTACGCCCCCGACCGGCTGCTTTTCTCCGAACACCACTTCAGCCATGCGGCCAGCGCCTTCTACCCCTCGCCCTTCGAGGAAGCCGTGGTGTTGACCATGGACGGCGTCGGTGAGTGGACCACCACCTCCCTGGCGGTGGGGCGCGGCAACAAGCTGGAAATCCTCAAGGAAATCCACTTTCCCCATTCCCTGGGCCTGCTCTATTCGGCGTTCACCTACTACACCGGGTTCAAGGTCAATTCCGGCGAATACAAGGTCATGGGCCTGGCGCCTTATGGCCAGCCGAAATATGCGCAAGCCATCCTGGATCATTTGCTCGATCTGAAGCCGGACGGCAGCTTTCATCTGGACATGTCGTATTTCGACTACTGCACCGGTCTGACCATGACCAGCGCCAAGTTTCACGATCTGTTCGGCGCCACGCCGCGCACACCCGAGCAGCCGCTGACCCAGCGCGAAATGGATCTGGCGGCATCGGTGCAG